>JBDSXV010000100.1:0-14030 GCA_039926025.1 Dokdonella sp. | reverse complement strand
ACATCCTCGGCAAGTCGCCGCAAAAATTGTTCGCCGAGTTCGATGGCAAGTTCGATCATCCGGACGATCCTGCGCATTCGGGCGACGTGAAGTACCACATGGGTTTCAGCGCTGACGTGAAGACGCCCGGCCGCACTGTGCATCTCGCGCTCGCGTTCAACCCGTCACACCTGGAAATCGTCAATCCGGTCGTCGCAGGCTCCGTGCGCGCGCGCCAGGCACACCGCCGTGACGAACAGCGCGAACACGTGGTACCGGTATTGATCCACGGCGACGCAGCGTTCGCGGGCCAGGGCGTCAATATGGAACTGCTCAACATGTCGCAGGCGCGCGGTTTCTGCGTCGGCGGCTCGATTCATGTCGTGATCAACAATCAGGTGGGCTTCACCACGTCCAATCCGCATGACGCGCGTTCGACGCTGTATTGCACCGACGTTGCTAAGATGGTCAATGCGCCGGTGCTTCACGTGAATGGCGACGATCCGGAAGCGGTGTTGTTTGTCGCGCGACTCGCATTCGACTACCGTCAGAAGTTCAAGCGCGATGTCGTCATCGACCTCGTCTGCTACCGCCGCCATGGCCACAACGAAGCCGACGAGCCGTCGGCGACGCAGCCGCTGATGTACCAGATCATCCGCGCACGCCCGCCTGCGCGCGAGCTGTACGCGCAACAGCTCGTCACCGAAGGCGTGATCGCCGACACCGATGCCAAGGCATTGATTGATGGATATCGTGCCAAGCTCGAAGCGGGCACGCCGATCGCCGAGCTCGACCCGGAATTCAAGGACGAATTCGCGATCGACTGGCGCAGCCACATGGGCGCGAAGCTCGCGCAAGCGGTGAAAACCTGCGTCGCCAAGGACAAGCTCACGGAGCTCAACGGGAAGATTCTCACCATTCCGCAAGGTGTGGCACTGCAGGCACGCGTCGCCAAGATCTACGAAGATCGCGCGAAAATGGCCAGCGGCGAACAGCCAATGGACTGGGGATTTGCTGAAAATCTTGCGTACGCCTCGCTGATCGCAGACGGCTACGACCTGCGCCTCGTCGGCCAGGACTGCGGCCGCGGTACCTTTTTCCATCGCCACGCGGTTCTGCACGACCAGAACAGCGGCGGCGACTACATCCCGCTCGACAACGTGCGCGATGGCGCGAACGTGGCCATAGTCGACTCGCTGCTCAGCGAAGAAGCCGTGATGGCGTTCGAATACGGCTACTCGACCGCGAAACCGCAGACGCTTGTGCTGTGGGAAGGACAGTTCGGCGACTTCGCGAACGGCGCGCAAGTGGTGATCGATCAGTTCATCTCGTCCGGCGAAGCGAAGTGGGATCGATTGTCCGGACTCGTGCTTCTGCTGCCGCACGGTTACGAAGGCCAGGGTCCGGAACATTCTTCCGCGCGCCTCGAACGCTATCTGCAGCTGTGCGCGCTCGACAACATGCAGGTCTGCGTGCCGACTACGCCCGCGCAAATGTTCCACATGCTGCGTCGCCAGATGCTGCGAGACTGCCGCAAGCCGCTGATCGTGATGACGCCGAAATCCCTGCTACGCCACAAGCAGGCCGTGTCGACACTGGACGACTTGAGTCAAGGCGGTTTTCAGCTGGCGATTCCAGATACGACCGCGAAGAAGGGCGCCAAGATCCGCCGTGTCGTGCTGTGCTCGGGCAAGGTCTACTATGATCTGGTCGAGGATGCCGGCAAGCGCGGCATCAACGACGTCGCGATCATCCGCGTCGAGCAGTTGTATCCGTTCCCGCGGGCCGAGATCAGTGCCGAGCTGGCAAAGTATCCAGCCGCGAAGGACGTTGTCTGGTGCCAGGAAGAGCCGATGAATCAGGGCGCCTGGTATCAGATCCAGCATCATCTGCAGTCGGTCATCGCGTCGACGAAGAAGACGCTGGCCTATGCCGGCCGCGCACGCTCCCCCGCACCGGCGTGTGGCCATTTCAGTACCCATGTGGCCGAACAGGCTGCGCTGGTCGAGCAGGCCCTGGTTCTGCCGGCTGGTTCCGATAACGTCATTGAATAGTGCGGCCATGGATGGCCGCTGTTTGATCTTTGCGTTCAAGGAAGAACGCAGAAAACTTCTGAATAGTGCGGCGATGGATGGCCGCAGTTTGATCTTCGCGTTCAAGGACGAACGCAAAAACCACTGAATAGTGCGTCCAGGATGGCCGCCGTTTGATTTTCGCGTTGAAGGACGAACGCAAAAAAACATACCGGATAGTGCGGCCATGGATGGCCGCTTTTTGATCTTCGCGCACATGGATGAGCGCAAAACCAAGGACACCACCATGTCGATTGAAGTCAAAGTTCCCGTCCTGCCCGAATCTGTCTCCGACGCGACCATCGCGACTTGGCACAAGAAACCGGGCGATGCGGTCAAGCGCGACGAAAATCTCGTCGATCTCGAAACCGACAAGGTGGTGCTTGAAGTACCGGCGCCTGCCGATGGCGTGCTCAAGGAAATCAAGTTCGACACCGGCGCGACCGTGACGAGCCAGCAGGTCCTCGCGATCATCGAGGAAGGCGCCGCCGCCGCTGCACCCGCCGAAAAAGCCGCCGCACCGGCCAAGGCCGAAGCACCGAGGGCGGCTGCGACGCCCGCTGCTGCACCTGCTGCCGCGGCCGGCAAATCAGCCGATCTCTCGCCCGCTGGTCAGCGCGTGGCGACGGAGAACAAGATCGACCCGAACGATGTTGCAGCGACTGGTCGCGACGGCCGCGTGACCAAGGAAGATCTCGTCAACTTCATGCGCGACGGCAAGCCGGCGCCTGCAGCTGCCGCAGCGCCGGCAGCGAAACCGATACCGGGCGCGGCCGCTCCTGGGCGTCCTGAAGAGCGCGTGCCGATGACGCGCATGCGCACGAAGATTGCCGAACGCCTGATGCTGTCGAAGAACTCGATCGCAATGCTGACTTCGTTCAATGAGATCAATCTCACTCAGGTCGCGGCGATGCGCAAGGCGCTCGGCGAACAGTTCGAGAAAGCCAACGGCATCAAGCTCGGCTACATGAGCTTCTTCGTGAAGGCCGCCTGCGAGGCGCTCAAGCGTCATCCCGTCGTGAACGCCTCTGTCGACGGCAGCGACGTGATCTATCACGGCTATCAGGATATCTCGGTCGCTGTTTCCACTGACAAGGGCCTGGTCACGCCGGTGCTTCGCGACGCGCAGAACATGAGCTTCGCCGACATCGAAAAGTCGATCGCGACCTATGCGAAGAAGGCACGCGAAGGCGGCCTGACGCTCGACGACCTGCAAGGCGGCACCTTCACCGTCACCAATGGCGGCACATTCGGATCGCTGCTGTCGACGCCGATCGTCAACCCTCCGCAGAGCGCGATCCTCGGCATGCACACGATCAAGGAACGCGCGATCGTCGAGAACGGCCAGGTCATCGCTGCACCGATGATGTACATCGCGATCAGCTACGACCACCGCATCATCGACGGCAAGGATGCAGTGCTGTTCCTGGTCGACATCAAGAACCAGCTTGAGAATCCGCAGCGCATGCTTCTCGGCCTTTGAGGCCGAGAAGCATGGGATTCGGAATTCGGGATTCGGGATTGCAAAGAGCGGGCGATTGCCCGCACCGTCCTGTTTGCCGCTCTTGCGAATCCCGAATCCCCAATCCCGAATCCCAGTAAGCGAAGCGAACCCATGAGCGAACAATTCGACGTCATCGTCATCGGCGGCGGCCCCGCCGGTTATCACGCAGCGATCCGCGCTGCCCAGCTCGGACTCAAGACCGCCTGCGTCGACGCATGGGTCGGCGCCGACGGCAAAGCCGCACTCGGCGGGACCTGCCTCAACGTCGGCTGCATTCCGTCGAAGGCGATGCTCGATTCGTCCAAGCAGTTCTGGAATCTGCAGCACAGCTTCGGCGTGCACGGCATCAGCGTGACCGACGCGAAGATCGACGTCGGCACGATGGTTGGCCGCAAGGACAAGATCGTCAAGCAATTCACCGGTGGTGTCGCGATGTTGTTCAAGTCGAACAAGATCACGTCGTATCTGGGCAAGGGCAAGCTGCTGAAGGGACGCCAGGTCGAAATCACGGCACCGGACGGAGCGAAGCAGACGCTCGCCGCGACCAACGTGATCATCGCGACCGGGTCGACACCGATCGAATTGCCCTTCGCGAAATTCGACGGCAAGAACATCGTCGACAACGCCGGCGCGCTCGATTTTCCGGCCGTGCCAAAGCGTCTGGGCGTGATCGGCGCCGGCGTGATCGGCCTCGAGCTCGGCAGCGTCTGGAAGCGTCTCGGCGCCGATGTCACGATCATTGAAGCGCTGCCGGATTTTCTCGGCGTCGCCGATGCCGACGTCGCAAAAACCGCTGCGCGCGAATTTGCCAAGCAGGGCCTCAAGATCGAACTCGGCGCAAAGCTGTCCAAGGCCGAGGTCAAGGGCAACGAAGTGCAGTTGACCTACGCCGGCAAGGATGGCGAGAAGCAGCTCGTCGTCGACAAGCTGCTCGTCGCCGTCGGTCGCCGCGCCTATACCGACGGCGTGCTTGGCGATGACACCGGCGTCAAGCTCGATGAACGCGGTCGCGTCATCGTCGATGAGCACTGCTGGGCCGGCGTCGAAGGCGTCTGGGCCGTGGGCGATTGCGTGCGCGGCCCGATGCTCGCGCACAAGGGTTTCGAAGAAGGCATGGCGGTGGCCGAGATCATCGCCGGCAAGGCCGGCCACGTGAATCTCGATACCATTCCCTGGGTCATCTACACGGAACCGGAAATCGCCTGGGTCGGCAAGACCGAGGCGCAATGCAAGGCCGAAAACATCCCGTATAAAACCGGCTCCTTCCCGTTCGCAGCCGTCGGTCGCGCCGTCGCGATGAACGAACCCGCGGGCTTCGTGAAGATCATCGCGCACGCCGAAACCGACCGCATCCTCGGAGCGCATCTGGTCGGGGCTAACGTTTCGGAACTGGTCGCCGAATGCGTCGTCGCGCTGGAGTTCAAGGGTTCGGCCGAGGATCTCGCACGCATTGTGCACGCGCATCCGACGCTGTCTGAAGCGGTGCATGAAGCGGCGCTGGCCGTCGACAAGCGGGCGATTCACAAGGCGAACTGAACAGATCGACCTCGCGTTCGGCCCTGCGTCGACGCGAAGCACCACCCAGCCAGGATACGGGCCCGCCGATGTCGAACACATTCAATGCTTTCCGTATCCACAGCGACGCCAACGGCTATCGCGCCGGCGTCGAGCAGATGGGCACCGACGAGCTTTCGCCGGGCGAAATCCTGGTCAAGGTCGCCTACTCGTCGGTCAACTACAAGGACGCATTGGCTGGGACTGGAAAAGGCAAAATCCTGCGCAAGTTTCCGCTCAATGGCGGCATCGATGTCGCCGGCTATGTGGCGGCATCGACGGATCCTGCGTTCAAGGAAGGCGACCAGGTGCTGTGCACCGGCTGCGGGCTTTCGGAAGCGCGCGATGGCGGCTATGCCGAATACGCACGTCTGGAGTCGAAATGGACGATTCCCTTACCCGCCGGCCTCACTCTGCGCGAGTCGATGGCCCTGGGCACCGCCGGTTTCACTGCGGCGCTGTCGCTGTTTCAGATGGTGCGCAATGGCCAGACGCCCGAAATGGGGCCGATTGTGGTCACCGGCGCAACCGGCGGTGTCGGCTCGCTTGCGATCGACATTCTCACCCGTGCCGGCTTCGAGGCACATGCGATCACTGGCAAGGTCGACCAGTTCGAATGGCTGATGGGCCTCGGCGCCCGTCAATGCATCGCGCGCACGGGCCTGTATTGGGGCCAGCGTCCGCTTGAAACCGCACGCTGGGCGGGTGCCATCGACAACGTCGGCGGCGATATGCTCGCCGGCTTGAGCCGCGTGATTCACCCCTATGGCAACATTGCCAGTTGCGGGCTTGCGGCGTCGGCCGATCTCGCTACGACGGTGATGCCGTTCATCATTCGCGGGCTCAGTCTGCTCGGAATCGCCTCGGCCGGCACCGCACGGCCGATCCGCGAGCAGGTCTGGGAGCGCCTTGCTGGTGACTGGAAACCGTCTCATCTGGAAAAAATATCAAACCGGGAGGTCGCGCTTGCTGACATTCCCACGGTTTTCGATACCATGCTCGCTGGCAAATCGCTCGGCCGCACGGTTGTGAAAATCGGCTGAGCGGCGCTGGCCGAAGCGGCGATGCAAGACTAGAATGGGCCCTTCAACAGGGGAAACGAAGAAATGTCCAGAGTACTGATTGTCGACGACTCACCGTCGCAGCTGGTCGGGATGCAACGGACGGTCGAGAAGCTCGGCCATCAGGTCATCACCGCAGAAGATGGCGCTGCAGGCGTTGAGGTCGCGCGCCGTGAATTGCCGGACCTGATCCTGATGGATGTCGTGATGCCGAATCTCAACGGGTTCCAGGCAACGCGCACGATCGCCAAGGATCCGAAAACGAGCCATATCCCAATCGTGCTCGTTACGACCAAGGATCAGGACACCGACCGCGTCTGGGGGATGCGTCAAGGCGCCAAGGCCTACGTGACCAAGCCGATCGACGACGCGGAGCTGACGCGCGTCATCAAGGAATACCTGCCGGCCGCTTGAGCCCGCACGTACTCGACGATCCGCGCGCGTCAAGCGCGCGGGTCGAATTCAAACAATGATGCCATTTCCTCGTAGACCGCACGCTGCGCATCGGTCTCGGCTTTCGGTACATGAACTTCCAGCGTGACGATCTGGTCGCCCGGCGTCTTGCCTGGCCAACCGCGTCCGCGCAGGCGCATCTTGCGCCCGCCATCCGAACCCTCGGGAATGCGCAACTCGACATTGCCTCCGAGCGTCGGCACCGTCACCGTGGCGCCGAGCGCCGCTTCCCAAGGCGCCACCGGAAGGGTGATCAGCACGTGGGTTCCTTCGAGCCGGAACCGCGGATCTTCGCGCAGACCCACCTCGAGGATGAGATTTCCCGCGGCACCTCCGTGTGTGCCTGGGTAACCCTGCCCACTCAGTCGAATCTGTTGCGCCGAGACAATGCCAGCTGGAATCTTCACCTCGAGTGTTCGTTCGCCCTGGCCATCGCGCAAGCTGATGCGTTCGCGACCGCCGTGATACGCGGTGACGAGATCGACGGTGATCTGCGCGTGCAAGTCGCGTCCGCGGCGAGGACCCGCGCGGCCACCGGAAGCTCGATTGCCGAACAGGGACTCGAAGAAGTCGCTGTAGTCGCCCTCGCCGTCGTTGCCCGCCTCACGCCGCCAATTCGGCGGTGCTCCGCGAAATTCGTCACCACCCCGATAGCCGCCAGCGCGAATCTGGTCGTATTCCTTTCGCCGGGCGGGCTCTCGCAATGCCTCGTAGGCTTCGTTGATCGACTTGAACTTATCCTCGGCACCCGTTTCCTTGCTGACGTCCGGGTGGAACTTGCGCGCCAACCGCCGGTACGCCGACTTGATTTCGGCATCGGCTGCATCGGGTTTGACCCCGAGGATTTCGTAATAATCCTTGAACTCCATCCACTACCTCGAAACTTCAAAAACGAAAACGGCCCGCGGTTGTGCAGCCGCGGGCCGGGATTGCATTGTCCGGTACACCGCCCATTGCGAGCAGCGTACCAAAGCCATCACGTCGGCATAAGCGTACGCGTTCCTCAGCCGTTGATGACGATGCGTCGCGGCGTCGTCTCGGGTTTCTTCGGAATCGAGATCTCGAGTACGCCATTGCGGCCAGCGGCACTTATGCCCTCGGCGTCGACGCTGTCCGGAAGCGCGAAGCGGCGATCGAAACGGCCCTGCAGGCGCTCGCTACGCGTCGAGGTGACGCCCTCGCCCACCTCTGGCACCTTGCGCTCACCCTTCAGGGAAAGTGCCCCCTTTTCCATCTGGATCTCAATGTCGGCAAGATCAACGCCGGGCAGGTCGGCGAGGATCACGAAACGCCCGGATTCCTCGCGGATATCGACGCGCGGAACCCATGCCTGCGCCTCTTCGGTCGCGACGCCATCGGCAGCGGGCCGGAAGATATGGTTCAGAACGTGACGAGACGGCGCATGAGCGCGCACGAACCAGGGATTGTGTTGGGTGACGAACATGTAGCTCTCCGCATTTGGCTGCGGCAAGAACGCCGCGATGAACGGAAAATAGGTACGCCAAACCGAGTTTCAAGGGACGCGCTTTTCAAGAGCCGCAACGCGGCGAAGTCGGCGCAGTTATGATCAGGTTTCACTCCTGCAGGTATTTGCGATGACCATCCAGATCGGCGACCGTATTCCGAACGCGACCCTGAACGTACTCAGGGACGGCGTACAACCCATCTCGACCGACGAGATTTTCGCGGGCAAGAAGGTGGTTCTGTTTTCCGTGCCTGGCGCATTCACGCCCACGTGCTCGGCGCGCCACCTTCCCGGATACGTCGAGCACTTCGACGTGTTCCGCCAGCGCGGAATCGACATCGCCTGCATCGCCGTCAACGACGCCTACGTAATGGACGCGTGGGCCAAGACGCAGCAAGTGCCCGATGGACTCATGATGCTCGCCGACGGCAACGGTGCGTTTTCGCAGGCCCTTGGTCTGGAGATGGATGCTACGCGTTACGGTATGGGCATGCGCGGCAAGCGCTTCGCGCTTTACGCGGAGGACGGCGTGGTGAAACAACTCCATGTCGAGGCGCCGGGCGAGTTCAAGGTATCCGGCGCGGAGTCGATGCTGCAAGCGATCGGCTGATCGCTGCCCCCTTGGGGGAGCGGCTTCAGCCGCGGCGCGGGAAGCCCTCCCCTTCAAGGGGGTGAAGAGGCGCGCTTGCGGACCATCAGTCCGCGCGCCAATGAACGCCCGAAGGCTGAGCCTGTGGGCCGGGGGCGATGGGTGGGGATGGTGTTGCTCGATGTCATTCGAGGCCAAGGCATCGCGGCTGAAGCCGCTCCCACAGACTGTTTCTCTACAGACAGTTGCACTTACAGACAGTTGCTGCCACCAATGCTTCAGCCCTCCCCTTCAAGGGGAGGGTTGGGTGGGATGGTGTTGCTCGGTGTCATTCCACGCCAGAGCATCGCGGCTGAAGCCGCTCCCACAAACCGTCGCTCCCAGAGACCATGGCTCCCACAGTCCCTTAGTTCAATCAGCGACGATGCTGATGTCGCTGACGATCGCGCTGCCGCTACTCGCTCGGTGGCAGCGACTCCGTTGCTCCATCACCCTCGACGGACACGACATCGGCAGCGTCATCGTCGCCGAGTGAATCGACCTTGACGACCCCCACCAATGCCTCGTCGGCAGGCAGACGGATCAGGGTCACACCCTGCGTGTTGCGACCCACCAGCGCGATTTCGCTCGCGCGCGTACGCACGAGGGTGCCCTGGTTCGAGATCAGCATGAGCTCGTGGTTCTCGCCCAGCTGGACCGCTCCAATCAGCGCGCCGTTGCGCTCGGAACACTGAATAGCAATGACGCCCTGCGTGCCACGGCCCTTGCGCGGGTAATCGACCAGCGGCGTGCGTTTTCCGAAACCACGTTCGGTCGCGGTGAGGACATCGTCCTCGCCTTCGCGAACGATCAAACTCACGACCTGCTCGCCTTCGGCCAGGCGCATGCCCCGGACGCCGGTGGCTGTGCGACCCATCGATCGCACCGAATTCTCGTCGAAGCGCACGGCCTTGCCGTTGGATGCGAACAGCAGGATGTCGCGTGCACCATCGGTGATCTGGACGTCGACGAGGGCGTCGCCCTCATCGAGTCCAATGGCGATCTTGCCGCGCTGCAGCTGGAACGCGAACTCGGTCAGCGGTGTCTTCTTCACCGTTCCGTTGCGGGTCGCGAAGAATACGTAACGGTCTTCGCTGAACTCGCGCACCGGCTGCACGGCCTGCACCTTTTCATCGGGCTCAAGCGGCAACAGATTTACGATCGGCTTGCCGCGTGCATTCGGACCTGCATCCGGCAACTTGTAGACCTTGAGCCAGAACACGCGACCGGCGCTGGTGAACACGAGCAGGATGTCGTGCGTGTTCGCGATCCACAAACGCTCGACGAAATCCTCTTCCTTCATGTTCGTCGCGGAACGACCCTTGCCGCCGCGGCGTTGCGCTCGATAGATGCTTGCCGGCTGACGCTTCGCATAACCTGCATGCGACAGCGTGACGACGACGTCTTCGGGTTCGATCAGATCGAGGATGTCGAGGTCTTCCTGACTGGCCTGGATCGCCGTACGGCGCGCATCGCCGTACTGTTCTTTCAATGCAACGAATTCGTCGCGGATGATTTTCAGCAGCACGTCCGGATTTTCGAGAATCTCGATGAGCCCGGCGATCGCATGCAGCAGTTCCTTGTACTCGTCGCTGAGTTTTTCCTGCTCCAGCCCGGTCAGGCGGTTCAGGCGCATCTCCAGGATTTCCTTGGCCTGAGTCTCGGACAACTGGTAACCGTCAGCCTGCAGACCGTTCTCGACCGACATCTCTTCCGGGCGCGACGCCTCCGCGCCGGCGGCCGCGAGAAGTGCGCGTACCATGCCCGGCTCCCAGCGACGCGCGAGCATGCGCTGTTTCGCTTCATCGGAATTCGGCGACGTCTTGATGAGCTCGATCATCTCGTCAATGTTCGCGAGCGCGACGGTCAAACCTTCGACGATGTGTGCACGCGCACGCGCCTTGCGCAGATCAAAGATGGTGCGACGGGTGACGACTTCGCGGCGGTGGCGAATGAATGCGTCGAGGATTTCACGCAGACCGAGCGTGCGTGGCTGGCCGTCGAGCAACGCGACCATGTTGATGCCGAACGTGACTTGCAGCTGGGTCTGCTGGAACAGGTTGTTGAGCAGGACATCGGCCGAGGTATCGCGTCGCACTTCAATGACGACGCGCAAGCCGTCCTTGTCTGATTCGTCACGCAGCTCGGTAATGCCCTCGATGCGCTTTTCCTTGACCAGCTCGGCAATCTTCTCGATCAGCCGCGCCTTGTTCACCTGATACGGCAGCTCGCTGACGATGATGACTTCGCGACCGTTGTCCTCGGTCTCGATCTCGGCCTTGGCACGCACCAGGATGCGGCCACGCCCGGTCCTGTAGGCTTCGACGATACCGGCAGAGCCATTGATGATGCCCGCCGTCGGAAAGTCCGGGCCGGGAATGAGGCGCATGAGATCGTCGAAGCCAAGTTCCGGATCGTCGATTAGCGCAATGCACGCGGACAGCACTTCAGTGAGGTTGTGCGGCGGAATGTTCGTCGCCATGCCCACGGCGATGCCGGACGAGCCATTCACCAGCAGATTCGGAATACGCGTCGGCAGAACGGTCGGCTCGAGTTCTTTCTCGTCGTAGTTCGGCTGGTAGTCGACGGTTTCCTTGTCGATATCGGCCAGCAGCTCCGAAGCGAGTCGCTCCAGGCGGCACTCGGTGTAGCGCATCGCCGCCGCTTCGTCGCCATCGACCGAGCCGAAGTTGCCCTGGCCATCGACGAGCATGTAGCGCATCGAGAAATCCTGCGCCATGCGCACCAACGCGTCATAGATCGACGAGTCGCCATGCGGGTGGAACTTTCCCATCACCTCGCCCACCACGCGCGCGCACTTCACGTACGGACGGTTCCAGGCGGTATTCGCTTCGTGCATCGCATACAAGGTGCGCCGATGCACTGGCTTCAGGCCATCGCGCACGTCGGGCAGCGCGCGCCCGACGATCACGCTCATCGCGTAATCGAGATAGCTCTTGCGGACTTCGTCCTCGATATTGACGCGAATGACTTCTTTGGCCAGCTCAGCCATCAGGAAACCTCTGCAAGTCTTGAATTCCGGAAGCGCGTCGACTCTGCAGAGTTTTTCGGCATGGAAAAACGCACCGCAGGCGACGTTCGCGTAGGTCGCGCACAGGCCTTTCAGCGTGCGCGGGCACAACACGAAATCTTACCATGCGAGGGCGCCGCAAAGCAGGTTTTTCGCTGCCGGAAGCGGGACTTACGCTCTCTCCAAGGCCATTGGCCCCGGCACTCGGGCGAGTGAGAAAAGTGGACCTCGCCGAGGACCTGCCCGAGGGCAAATGTCGAACGGCGCTAATGCGCCCGATGGGCCGTCGGCGAGCGAAAAATCCAATACTTTGAGGTCAGGAAGTTCACGATCGCCCCCGCCACCGAACCCGCTGCCACGCCAATCGCAGGCCAGTCGGTACGCACGAGAGGCCAAATCGAAATGCAAACCACGTAAGCGCCATAGTTCAATGCGAAACCGATCGCCATCGCGACGAGGTAACGCAGCAACTCGCGTCGTCGACTGCCGGCTCCGTGGCCCGCGAAGGTGTAACGCCGATTGAAGCCCCAGGTCGTCGTCGCCGCTGCGAGGAACGAAACGACGCGGGCGCCGTAGGGATTGATCGCAAATTCGCGCACGAGCAATTGCACGACGCCGGCATCGACGACGAAACCGACCACGCCGACGATCGCGAACAACAGAATTTGCTTGCGCAGCATCCTCTTCCTTCGTTCCGAACGTCAGCGAGCGGTGCCGAACATGTCGCCCATGCGTTTTGCATCGGGATGCTCGACGATGCCGCGCTCGGTCACGATCGCGTCGATCAAGGACGCCGGCGTCACGTCGAATACGGGATTCCAAGCCTTGGCCCCTGCGATCACGGTGCGTTGTCCGCCATACGCAAAGAGCTCATCCGGCGAACGAAGTTCGATTTCGATAGCGGCGCCGCTCAGCGTCGACATGTCGACTGTCGATGAGGGCGCGACGACCATGAACTTGATGCCGTGATGGCGCGCACTGATGGCGAGTTGATAGGTACCGATCTTGTTGGCGGTGTCGCCGTTGGCAGCGATCCGATCGGCACCGACGATGACCCACTGGACGGCACCTGATTTCATCAGGTGCGCAGCAGCGGAGTCGGCAACCAGGGTCGCCGGGATTCCATCACGCAACAACTCCCACATCGTCAGTCGTGCACCCTGGAGCCAGGGTCGCGTCTCGCCCGCGAAGACGCGCGCTATCTGCCCACTGCTGACACCAGCGCGGATGACACCCAAGGCGGTACCGAATCCCGCGGTCGCGAGCGATCCGGTGTTGCAATGCGTGAGCACGCCGACTTCCGTGCCAAGCAAGGCCGCACCCAATTCACCCATGTGCCGGTTGGCGGCGAGATCCTCGTCCTGGATCGCCTGCGCCTCGTGCGCGAGCGCGTCGGCGCCAGCATCACGCGCAATTGCACGTTTCATGCGATCCAGCGCCCACATGAGATTGACCGCCGTCGGTCGAGCAGCGCGCAGCAACGCGAGCGCTGCGTCGAGGTGCGCAGGATCGCCCTTCGCAGCAATGACGACGCCCCAGGCTGCCGCAATGCCGATTGCGGGCGCGCCGCGCACGACCAGATCGCGGATAGCATCAGCGACTTCAGCTGCACTGTGGCAATCGACGTAGGTTTCCTCAGCCGGCAAGTGGCGCTGGTCGAGCAAGCGCAGGTAATCGCCCCGCCAAAGGACGGCGCGAATCGAATCGTGGCTGGTCGGTGGCGTAATGCTCATGCACAATACCTGGCGGCCGGGACCATCGAGGCGCGCCGGACATGGGAAACGGGATGGGCTTGGGAGGCGCGCAGGGTAGCAGGGGCAGGCGCAATGCGGCCAGCTGCGCCGGCAGGGACCGTGCTTGCGGCATCGGCCGACAACGAATCCATTTTTCGACCCCACTGCGACGCAGTGATCGCCGCGCAAAAAAAGTCAGGCCGAAGCCTGACCGTTTGCACATCTGGTGGGCGGTGCAGGGATCGAACCTGCGACCCTTGCCGTGTGAAGGCAATGCTCTACCGCTGAGCTAACCGCCCGATATTGTCTGATGTCGCATGCACCGCAAGCGGCCCGCCATGGCGCAGCTTGGTAAGCACCAATGCTGCGCAAACCTCCGTCCGCTGCAACTTGGCGGGACAGGAGTGGTGCCGGAAATAGGAATCGAACCTACGACCTCATCATTACGAATGACGCGCTCTACCAACTGAGCTATTCCGGCAAGGGGCGCGGAGTATAGACGCTGTCCGAAACTGCGACAACTGGGCGATCACGCGTCGCACTGCAGCCA
>JBDSXV010000099.1:0-14183 GCA_039926025.1 Dokdonella sp. | reverse complement strand
TCGCTGCTGACCTACAACCCTTACTACTGGAATCCATTCGCCGACATGTTCGCGTGGAATCCGGCGTGGTTGATCACGGTCAACGAACTCGCAAGCTACGCCATGCTGTCGGCCCTGGTTTTTCATGCGCTGCGCGATCGAAACGCCATCTTCGCCGCAGCATCGATCGTATTTCTCGTGTTCTGCAAGACGCACGCAAACGTGCAGTTCTGGTATTTCCTGCTGCTGCCGTCGTTTCTCGTCACGCTCAAGAATGAAAAATGGCGCTGGTGGCTGATCGCGCTATGTCCCTTGCTGGATATCCGCAGCGGCATCGAACTCGTATGGGGTTCGCTTGGCCAGTTGGGATACCACGGCTTTGCCAGCGTCTTCGATGTGTATCGTTTGCCCTAGGCAAGCGAGGCTGTTTCCGAACGAGCGGCCGTTGTCCTCGCTCACCTTGTGCTTCGTCCACTCCAGCGATTTTCCCCGCACGCACTCGCGCCACCCGCATCGAAGCCGTCGCTAAAGACGATATCGGCAGCCGCTACCGCGTCAAACCAGAACGCAACACCGAAGTGCTGCAGCGGACCATTGTTGCCGGGTGCGGCGATGACCCAGCGTCCTAGATCGGCCGCGACCGCCCATCCGGCGAGGTCGCCGTGCGTGGACGTTCCGATCGAGGCACCAGCCGTTTGCGACCAGAGTGACCCGCTGTTGGCAAACGTATAACTCGCGCCACAACTGTCGAGCGCATACGGCGCGCCGACGACGACCTGATTGCCGCTCAATGCGACGGACCAGCCGAAACGATCGCCAGGTGCGCCGCTCGCTCGGGTGAGTTGGGCCTGCTGCGTCCAGACGGAACCGGCGCGATCGAACACGTAGGCGCTGCCTACATGGTTCGCCGCGAGCGGAGCGCCGATGATCGCGCGTTCGCCTTCGATCGCCAGCGACGAACCGAAACTGTCGCCGTCAGCCGACAAGGAGGCGACCAGCTTTGCCTGTTGCGGCCACGATGTTCCATTGCGCACGAATGCATACGCCGCACCGTTGGCGAAACTGCCTGCGGCCGCCGCTTTCAATGGCGCACCGACCAGGATCGTATCGCCACTCACGGCGACGCTGCGACCGAAGGCATCACCTGCGACCGCATCGGCGGCGCTGAGACGCGCCTGTTGCGTCCACGCGGTGCCACTGCGACTGAATACATACGCGGCGCCGGTTCGATTGTCCGCGCTCGCCGCAGCGACGACCAAATGGTCGCCATCCAGCGCGAGCAATCGCCCGAAACCGTCACTCGCTGACGCGCCGCTGGCGAGGAGTCGTGCCTGCTGCGTCCAGTTCGAGCCGCTGCGCACGAAAACGTAGACTGCGCCCGGTTGCTGTCCCGGCGCCCCGACGGCGAGCGTGTCCCCGGACAGAGCGACAGTCGCACCGAAGCGGTCGCCCGCAGCGAGTCCGTCGGGTTCAACACGCACAGGCACGACACACGGCTGACTGGTGCAATCGAATACGTAAGCCGCGCCGGTCGAGGAGGCCTCGCCCGGACTTCCCGTCACGATACGCATCCCATCGACATCCAGCGCATAGGCCAGTTCATCGCCGGGGCTCGCAGCGGGGTTCGCCAGCACTGCCGTCTCGGTTGCAAAAGCGGGCCGCATGCTCACGATTCCCGTGGCTAGCGGGATCGCCAGCGACAGCGCCATGCAAGCGAAAGACACGCGAATGCCCATCACCCGTTCAAGGGCAACGCAAGGAGTGCTCGAGCAAGGACGCGCGCGCATGGGCATACGGCAATTAGCGGGCGCACGCCGACGGGTGTCAAGCGCGCGCTGGGGGATTTCTCTCAGTCGGGATCCGGCGGCGGTGACCGCTGTGCGTCAACCGTCAGCACGACCGCAGGCGGCATTGTCTGGAGCGGCTCCAGCGTGCCGATCGAATGCCCTTGTTCAGCGAGGTATTCGAGCCAGCGATTGAGGAACGAACTCATGCGCACGCGTTGTTGAAAAATACTGCGTGCCGGGCGCAAGGGCCCGAGCACCTGCGACAGGCGCCGATCTGCGCGACAGTCGAGGACCTCGGCCATGTGTGCATCGTTGTACATGCGCAATTGCGCCGACGGTGCACTTTCGCCGGTTTCACTGTCGACGAAGCAATACGTGAGGTGCAGGTCGAGCGTGTAGCGATGCCGTTCGAGCACATCGAGGCGCACATCAAGACCGTCGTCGAGCGACGACAGATAGCTGCCGACCGCCAGATCCTTCGGCGCGAACAAGCGTGCCAGCCGGTGATAGTTCTCCGCGTAGAGACCCATCAGCCACGAGAAGCGGCTTGGCAGCAGCGATTGCGGGCGGTGGAGGACGGCAGACATGGATCGATCATAGGCTCCGGGCAGATGCGCGGACAGTCTTATGCAGACCGCGCGAGCCGGGTAAGATGGGGTTCCCGCACGAAGTTCCAAGCGTCGGCTGGTGCGCCGACGCTTCCGGATTTCGTGATCGCCGTTTCGAGATCGCGAAATTCGGCGACCGTTTCAGAACAGATGCTTCTCGATACCCAGCTGCGCGAGGATCTTGCTGGCGATTTCCTCGATCGAGGTGTGGGTGGTGTTCTGCACTGCGATGTTCTCGCGGCGGAACAGCTTGTCCGCCTGCTCCAGCTCCCAGCGGCACTGCTTGATTTCGGCGTAGCGACTGGCCGGCCGACGTGCTTCGCGCACCTGCGCCAGGCGTTGTGGGTCAATCGAGAGCCCATACAGCCGCGCGCGTTGCGGCACCAGTCGCTTGGGCAATTCAAGGCGTTCGAGGTCTTCCTCGGTCAGCGGATAGTTCGCCGCCTTCACGCCGTAGTGCAACGCCATATACAGGCAGGTCGGCGTCTTGCCGACGCGTGACACGCCGACCAGGATCACGTCGGCGTCCGCATAGTTCACATCGATGCCGTCGTCATGCGTCAACGCATAGTTGGTCGCGTTGATGCGCGCCTCGTATTCGGTAAAATCGGTCAGGCCATGCGCCTTGCCGACGCGCGACGCGCGCGGCGTACCCAGCTCGATTTCCAGCGGCCCGATGAACGGCGCGAACACGTCGAGCATCAGCGCGCCGCTCTCGGCGACGATGTCGCTGAGCTTCTTGTCCATGATCGTGTTGACCACGATCGGCCGCGCACCGCTGGTCGCATACGTCGTCTTGATGCGTACTGCCGCAATCTGGGCCTTGTCCTCGGCATCGACGAAGGGGATGCGATAGGTCTCGAAATCGACCGAATCAAACTGGGTCAGCACACTGTGTCCGATCGTCTCGGCAGTAATGCCGGTTCCGTCGGAGACGTAGAAGATCGTGCGGCGCATGGGGTTTTCTGGTTGCGAAGCAAACATGAGTCTAAGGGAAGTGAGTGGCGTGCTGTCCTGCGCCTGCTTTGGCCCTCCCCTTCAAGGGGAGGGTTGGGTAGGGATGGTGTATCGAAAAGCCAGCGCCAATCAGATCTGCTTGCCGCACAATCTGATCAACGTACGCACCTATTTTCAGACGCGATTCAAGCACTAACGCCATCCCCACCCAACCCTCCCCTTGAAGGGGAGGACTTCAGTGCAAGCGTCTTGCAGGGCAACGCCTTCCTTCAATGAGGTGGCTTCAGAGCGACGTCATCGAAGGCAAAGCTTGCCCCATTCCCGCCAAAGCCCGAAAATTGCGGGCTAGCCGGCCACCGGCCCTCTCTCACCCTGGAGCATCCCTTGAGCGATCTGGTTCTTTGGCTCGATTCGTTGCGCATGTCCGATCTCGGCCAGGTCGGCGGCAAGAACGCGTCGCTCGGTGAAATGATCGGCAACCTGGCGAAACTGGGCGTGTCGGTACCCGGTGGTTTCGCCACGACCGCGCAGGCGTTCCAGGACTATCTTGAGAAAAGCGGCTTGGCCAAGCGCATCCTCGATCGGCTGGCGACACTCGATGTCGAGAACGTGGATGAACTGACCAAGGCCGGCCCCGAGATCCGCGGCTGGATCGTCGATACCGCCCTGCCCGCCGATCTCGATCAGGCGGTCCGCGACGCCTACAAGAAACTGTGCGCCGATGCAGGCGCGACCGACATTGCCGTTGCGGTGCGCTCGTCGGCGACGGCCGAAGATCTTCCGGACGCCTCGTTCGCCGGTCAGCAGGAAACCTTCCTCAACGTCGTCGGCATCGAGGACGTGCTGCACAAGGTCAAGGAAGTCTTTGCCTCGCTCTACAATGACCGTGCGATCGCGTATCGCGTGCACCACGGCTTCAAGCACGAGGACGTGTTCCTGTCCGCCGGCGTGCAGCTCATGGTGCGCTCCGATATCGGCGCCGCGGGCGTGTTGTTCACGCTCGACACCGAATCGGGTTTCCGCGATGCGGTGTTTGTCACCGGCAGTTACGGCCTCGGCGAGATGGTCGTGCAGGGCGCGGTCAATCCGGACGAGTTCTATGTCTACAAGCCGACGCTAAGTGCCGGCCTGCCCGCGATCCTGCGCCGCCAGATCGGTGCCAAGCAGCAGCGCATGGTGTATTCGAGCAACCCGGGCGAGCGTGTGCGTGTAGAGGAAACACCAGCCGCGGACCGCGCCAGGTTCTGCATCAGCGATGCCGACGTGCACGAGCTTTCGAAGCAGGCGCTGGTGATCGAGAAGCACTACGCTCGCCCGATGGACATCGAGTGGGCCAAGGATGGCGCCACCGGCAAGCTCTACATCGTGCAGGCACGTCCGGAGACGGTGAAGTCGCGTACACGCACCACGCAGATCGAGCGCTTCCAGCTCAAGGAACGCGGCAAGGTGGTTTGCGAAGGCCGTTCGATCGGTCAAAAAATCGGTTCCGGCAAGGCACGCGTGATCCGTTCGATCAAGGACATGGCGCGGGTCGAGCCCGGCGATGTGCTCGTCGCCGACATGACCGACCCGGACTGGGAACCCGTGATGAAGCGCGCTGCTGCGATCGTCACCAACCGCGGCGGTCGTACCTGCCATGCAGCGATTATCGCGCGTGAGCTCGGCGTGCCCGCGATCGTCGGCACCGGCAACGGACTCGATACGATCAAGGACGGTCAGGAGGTCACCATTTCCTGCGCCGAGGGCGACACCGGTTTCGTCTACGAAGGTCAGCTTGCGTTTGAACGCATCACCGCCGATCTTGGCGCCATGCCGCCGGCACCGCTGAAAATCATGATGAACGTCGCCAACCCCGAGCGTGCATTTGATTTTGCGATGCTGCCGAATGCCGGAGTCGGACTCGCGCGCCTCGAGATGATCATTGCAAGCCACATCGCCGTGCATCCGAAAGCCCTGCTCGAATACGCGAAGCAGGACGCCGAGACCAAGCGGTTGATTGACGAAAGGATCGCAGGATATGCGAGCCCGGTCGATTTCTATGTCGATCGCCTTGCCGAAGGCATCGCGACGATCACGGCTGCGTTCGCACCCAATCCGGTGATCGTGCGCCTGTCGGATTTCAAGTCGAACGAATACGCGAACCTGATCGGCGGCAAACGCTACGAGCCGCACGAGGAAAATCCGATGATCGGCTTCCGCGGCGCCAGCCGCTACGTCGATCCGAGCTTCAGCGATGCGTTCGCGCTCGAATGCCGCGCGATGAAGAAAGTGCGCGACACCATGGGCCTGATCAACGCGTGGGTGATGATCCCGTTCGTGCGCACCATCGACGAAGGACGCAAGGTCATCGATGTCTTGAAGAAGAACGGCCTCGTCCAGGGCGAGAATGGCCTCAAGATCATCATGATGTGCGAAGTGCCGTCGAATGCACTGCTGGCCGACGAATTCCTCGACATCTTCGACGGCTTCTCGATCGGCTCGAACGACCTCACCCAGCTCACGCTCGGGCTCGACCGCGATTCCAGCATCGTTGCCCACCTGTTCGACGAACGTGATGCCGCCGTCAAGAAGCTGCTGTCGATGGCCATCCAGACGGCGAAAAAGAAAGGCAAGTACATCGGTATCTGCGGCCAGGGGCCTTCCGACCATCCGGACCTTGCCGAGTGGCTGATGGATCAGGGCATCGAGTCGCTATCGCTGAATCCGGATACGGTCGTTGACACATGGCTGAGGTTGGCGAAGAAGAAGGGGCAATAGCTAAACATTGCAATCGTCGTGTTTTCACCGATGCAACAAACGTGTTTTTTCCACGCCATCGGGCAGAAGTTGTCATGGATCAGGAAACGAAAATGCAACCATTGAAAGCGAGACTGGCGGTGCTGGCGCCAGTATTTGGAATTCCGCTCGCATTGGCCCAGCAAGGGCCGCCTGCGCTATTGCTGCACGCGGACGGTGAGATCCAGATTGCAAAGGACGGCGGCGTGCGGGATTACAAGCCGCGTGTCGCACTTTCGGCGCCTGTTGCAGCATTGATCGATAAAAGCATTCGTGGATGGCACTTCGAACCCGTGGTCGTGGGCGGGGTACCGGTGATTGCCAGTACGGCGGTACACCTGGATTTGAGCGCCGAGCCGATCAAGGGCAGCAACGAACTCACGCTCAGGATCGCCTCGGTACATTTCGGCGAGCCTCAGCGGCTTGGAGTGTTGACTCCTCCGCTATACCCTCGAGAAGCGACTCGCGTCGGACTGGATGCGCGTGTCGTTCTTTTTCTGCAGCTCGACGAATCGGGCAAGGTCATCAAGGCACAGACCTACCAGACCAGCCTCGGCGCGCGGGCTCGATCGGAGGCCGAGGCCGAGGGTTGGCGCAGGCTATTTGAACGCGCCAGCATTGCGGCTGCGATGAACTGGCAATACAAGCTGTCGGAAAAGGTCGACGGCAAACCAATCGGTACAAGTGTGCTGGCTCCGGTCGAGTTTTCGATGTTGCACTCGGACGGTCGTGCTCACTGGGCAGAGTTCGTTCCTGGCCCCGTGCATACCGGATTATGGGCTGGGCAGCTCGCTCAGTCGGATGAACATAGCTTGGCCGAGGCATCCGACGGCAACGCACTATCGATCGATTCTCGATTTCGGTTGACGGATGATGTCGTGGGCAAGACGCTCTGATCGGCGTGTCTTCATTCGTTTCGAAAGCGGCCCTGTATTTGTTTTGCAGATTGCAGTAACGGTTTGCAGTGTGCTTTGCGCCGTTGTGCCGATCAGCGCTCCTGATCGGTCGGCCGCATCAGGATCTCGTTGATGTTCACGTGATCGGGTTGCGATACGCAGAACACGATCGCGTTTGCCACATCTTCACTCTTGAGTTGGCGCATCGATTCCGCCCACGCATTGATGGCTTTCTGCGTACCCGCGTCGGCGATGTGCTGGCGCAACTCCGTGTCGACTGCGCCTGGTTCGATCACCGTTACGCGGATATTGTCCTTGAAGACCTCCTTGCGCAGGCCTTCCGAAAATCCCACGACGCCAAACTTCGTGGCCGCGTACGCTGCCGCGTTGGCATTCGCGATACGGCCCGCGGTCGATGCAATGTTGACGACATGGCCATCGCGCCGCGCGCGCATGCCGGGCAACGCGGCCTGCGTGGCGGCAATGAGGCCGAGCACATTGAGTTCCAGCATGCGCCGCCATCGGCCGAGATCGGCGGTCTCCACGGGTTCCAGATACATCACGCCGGCATTGTTGACGAGGATATCCAGGCGCCCGAAGTGCGCCTCGGTTTCGGCAACCGCGCGCTGCGCCTGCGCTTCTTCCGCGAAATCGGCAACGACAACGAGGGCATTGCCCCCTTCCGCGTGAATGCGCTGCGCCAGCACCTCCAGTCGATCCCGACGTCGCGCAGCCAAAGCAACGTGCGCGCCTCGCGCGGCCAGCGCGAGCGCGGTCGCTTCGCCGATGCCGGACGATGCGCCTGTCACCAGCACAACGCGTCCATTCAATCGATCATTCATCGGCGCCGCTCCTCACTCGACCGGGCTTCATTGCCGCGTGCAGCTCATTCAACGACGTCCGCGGCAGTCGCCTCACGCAACAAGGTGAGCACTGCCTGCGCAGCCGCTTCTGACGAAGCCGGATTTTGTCCTGTCACCAGATTTTGGTCAGTGACGACATGACTTTGCCAGTCGGCCTTCTTTGTGTAGAGGCCTTCCTTGCTTGTGAGCATGTCTTCCACGAGGAACGGAACGACGTCGGTCAGGCCTGCGGCAGCCTCTTCGGTATTCGAGAATCCAGTGACCGATTTTCCACGTACGAGCGGAAAACCGAACGGACCGCGCACGTCGCGAAACACGCCCGGTGCATGACAGACAGCCGCAACCGGCTTTCCCTCAGCATATAGACGCTCGATCAAATGGTGCGAATCGGCGTCGTCTGCCAGATCCCATAGTGGACCATGACCGCCGGGATAGAACACGGCGTCGAATGCGTCATTGACGACATCCGACAGTACAAGCGTCCTGGCCAAGGTGGCCTGCGCATCGAAATCGTCCTTGAAGCGTCGGGTGGCCTTCGTTTGCGCACCGGGATCATCGCTCTTGGGGTCCAGCGGCGGCTGCCCGCCCTTGGGCGACGCAACCACGATCTCCGCGCCCGCGTCCTTGAACACGAAGTATGGCGCGGCAAATTCCTCCAGCCAGAAGCCGGTTTTTCTCCCGGTATTTCCAAGCTTGTCGTGCGACGTCAGAACCATGAGTATTTTCATCGAGTGCCCTGCTGAGTGTGTGCGATGTGTGGCGTGCGTCCAACCTCATCATGACAATGGAATCCGGAACAGGGCCTGAGGAATATCGGCCCGACGCCCTCGATACTTGCCCACGCACGTCCCGAGAGTCATCGATTGCCGCTTTCTCAGCGCTGATCCACGGTTCCAACGCCAATGCGATGCGTGTCGTGGCACCCAGCCCGGACTGCACGCTCGCGCTGCGGGCGACGGGCATGCTGCTCTCTTTCGCGGATTGATCGCCACGACGCTGGAAACCCTCTCTTGGTAGGGAGTGAACGTCGACCCACTGGAATGAACGAACGGAGCCGGACTTTTCGGGGCGACGCCTCTTAGCGAGTCAGGAGTCCGGCGCGATCGAGTGCAACGCGCCAGGCCGACACGTCTTCGGGCACATCATAAGTCTCTGTGATCTCTCGCAAGGCCTGGAATACCCAACTGCGCTGCTGCGCCGACGCACCTTGGTCTGCGGCAATCGCGAGCAGGCCCGGCACCGCGCGGTAACGCTCGGCAAGCTGCAAGGTGCCCGACTGCGCCAGACCGCAAAACGCGCGTTCCTGGACGTCGCCAGACACGTCGTGTGCGGCGATGTCCAGCAGCGGATCGACGACCTCCTCGCCACCGAAACGCGCCAGCGCATCGACGGTCCAGCGTCGCTGCGTTTCGTCACTGTCGTGGAGAGCCGCGACGAGAATCGCGTAGATGCGCTCGCGCTCCACGCCGCGCGCACCGATCATGGAAATGTTCCATAGCGCCCACGGTCCGGAACCTTGCACATCGGCTGCGCGTCGCGCGAGCAGGCGGTCGATTTCGGCAGGCGTCTTCTGCAGATTGTATTCGGCCAGGCTCAGTTCGAAGGCAGCCATGCGCACTTCGATCCGGCGCGAGCTCAACGCGACATGCAGCAGCGCATCCAGTGAGCGACTCCCCTTGAACTGGCCACGCCAGGCTTGCGCACGCTCAACCACATAGTCGGCCGCGCCTTGATAGTTGTCTATCGCCAGTTCCAATGCACGTTCAGTGCGCTCCTGCGGCGGCATGGCCTCGACCATGCCGGCATAGAACGCGTCGAACCGAGGTGCCGTCGCGTCGCCGTGCCCGAGCAGTGGCTCAGCCAGTGAACGCAGCGCCGCGACCATACGCGTCACGTCGCCGTGCGCGGCCAGTGCGGCAACCGAAGTGAACGCGAGTATCGAAACAAGCAGGCGGCGCATGCAGCGGGCTCCGTGGAATCGACGTCCAGCCGGGCGTGTCGACCACGCAAACCGGCGATTCTCGGTGACAGCGCATTGCCGCCACCACAACGGAAACGTTCGCGCATGCGCATCGGGGTTGGAGCATGTCGCGCACGCGCAAGTGCTGTACTCGCGCATCCCTCTGACTGTTCGGTGGTTGCGCAACGTGCTCAAGCCTAGCAGGATTAGGCGCCAAGCCACGCTACCAGGGAAGCGTCATGGGAAGAGCCGTTCTTTTCGCAGCGATACTCGCAGTCTCGGCCTGTGCCACGCCGGCGCCGCACACGCCAAAACCTGCTGCCGACACAACAACCGCGACTCGATCGGACGCGCTGTATTGGGCCCTTGGAGGCGCCGACGGCGTCGCACGCCTGGTCGATGCGCTGTTCGCGCGCATCGGCGCCGACGTACACATCAATCTCTTCTTCGAACATACTGACCATGCCGACCTGCGCCGATTGGTGATTGAACAGATTTGCGCGGCCAGCGGCGGCCCTTGCACCTACAGCGGCCGCAGCATGGAGGAAGCGCATTCCGGCATGAATCTCGACGAGGCCGATTTCAATGCCTTTGTTGAAGATCTGGTGGCGGCCATGAACGAAGTGAAGCTTGCACTCGCGACGCAGCAGCAGGTTCTGGCCTTGTTCGGTCCGATGAAGCCACAAATTGTGGGGCAGTAGCGTTTGCACGGGGGTCCAGCGAGCGATGGCTCGCTCGAATCGTGCGTTCCCCTGCCCCCCGCCCGTTCGGCGCCGCCATTCGACCAAAGGCTAATGCACCGCGTCTTGACCCGTTTTCGCCGCGGGCACAGTCTTGCCTGTCGATTCGTCGTATTGGCCTGGGGGGCGTTATGGATTCGGTAGCCGCAAAAACAGGGTGGCTGGCACTCGCGATCGTCGGCGCGTTCTGTCTGGGAACGATTGCGCTGCATCGCGGCGAAACAATCAACGCGATCTGGCTGGTTGCCGCGGCAACCTCGATCTTTCTCGTCGCGCACCGCTTTTATGCGCGCTTCATCGCCGACAAGGCGCTCGGCCTCGACCCTACGCGCGCGACGCCTGCAGTGCGTCGCAACGATGGCCTCGACTATGTGCCCACCGACAAGTGGGTCGTGTTCGGCCACCACTTCGCCGCAATCGCAGGCGCGGGCCCGCTGGTAGGCCCAGTGCTGGCCGCACAGATGGGCTACCTGCCCGGCACGTTATGGATCCTGATCGGCGTCGTGCTCGCAGGCGCGGTGCAGGATTTCATGATCCTGTTTCTCTCGCTCCGTCGCGATGGCCGCTCGCTCGGCGAAATGGTGCGTGCCGAACTCGGGCCGGCGGCCGGCGTGATCGCGATGATCGGCATCCTGATGATCATGTTCATCATCCTCGCCGTGCTGGCGCTGGTCGTCGTGAAGGCGCTCGCGATCAGCCCGTGGGGCACGTTCACCGTCGCAATGACGATACCCATTGCGCTGTTCATGGGCCTCTACCTGCGCTACTTCCGGCCCGGCAAGGTACTCGAAGTCTCGATCATCGGCCTGGTGCTGCTGCTTCTTTCGATCTGGGCCGGCGGCAAGGTCGCGGCCGATCCGGCCTGGGCGTCATCTTTCACCTACGACGGCAAGGCGCTTGCGTGGATGCTCATCGCCTATGGTTTCTGCGCTTCGGTGATGCCGGTGTGGCTGCTGCTCGCGCCGCGCGACTATCTGAGCACCTTCCTCAAGATCGGCACCGTGCTGCTGCTAGCGCTCGGCATCGTGTTTGTGATGCCGGAACTGAAGATGCCGGCGTTGACCCAATTCATCGATGGCAGTGGGCCGGTGTTTGCGGGGTCGTTGTTCCCGTTCCTGTTCATCACGATCGCCTGCGGCGCGGTGTCGGGCTGGCACGCGCTGATCTCCTCCGGCACCACGCCCAAGCTGCTTGCGAACGAACGCGAGGCGCGTCTGGTCGGCTACGGCGCGATGCTGATGGAAGCCTTCGTCGCGATCATGGCCTTGATCGCCGCATGCGTGCTGCAACCGGGCGTGTACTTCGCCCTGAACTCGCCCGCCGCTTTGATCGGCACCACCGCGGACTCGGCCGCGCTGGCAATCAGCCAGTGGGGCTTCGTGATCAGTCCGGACGTCTTGCTGCAGACCGCGAAAGACATCGGCGAAACCTCGATCCTTTCACGTGCCGGCGGCGCACCGACGCTTGCGGTCGGCATGGCGCAGATTCTCCATGGCCTTTTTTCCGGCGACGGCATGATGGCGTTCTGGTACCACTACGCGATCCTGTTCGAAGCGCTGTTCATCCTCACGACCGTCGATGCGGGCACGCGGGTCGGTCGATTCATGATCCAGGAACTCGTCGGCCTTGCCGTGCCAGCGTTGAAGAACACCGAATCGTGGGCGGCGAACCTCATCGCGACCGCACTGTGCGTCGGCTGCTGGGGTTATTTCCTTTATCAGGGCGTGGTCGATCCGCTCGGCGGAATCAATACCTTGTGGCCGCTGTTCGGCATCGCCAACCAGATGCTTGCCGCGATCGCGTTGACGTTCGCCTGCGTCTGCCTGATCAAGATGAAGCGTGATCGCTACGTGTGGATTCCGCTGCTGCCGACCGTGTGGCTGGTCATCTGCACGCTCACGGCAGGCTGGCAGAAAGTGCTCGGTGACGACGTCAAGGTCAGTTTCCTCGCGCATGCGCGCAAGTACGCGGCGGCCATCGATGCAGGCCAGGTGATCGCGCCGGCCAAGAAGATGGAAGACATGCACCGCATCCTGACCAACGATTATGTCGATGCGACGCTCGCGGCCATCTTCATGGTGCTGGTGGTCTGCGTGATCGTGTTCGGCTTGCGCGCGGCAATAGCAGCAAGGCGATCGCCCCTCGTGACCGCGCACGAAACACCGTACGTGGGCCTGGCCGGCGCCGTCTCATGAATGCGTCGATCGTCGATTCAACGAGATCGATCTGGCGCCAATGCGTGCGCATGGCACGCCAGATCATCGGCGTACCCGATTATGAAAACTATCTCGCGCATCTGCGCGCGCACCATCCGGAGCGCGCATTGCCGACCTACGCCGAGTTCTTCAACGAACGTCAGCAGGCGCGTTACAAGGGCGGTGGCGGGCGCTGCTGCTGATCGGCGGAGATCCGCCGCGCCGCTTGCTCAATCGAGGCCATTGGCGAAGATGACGTCGCCAGTGGCCTGCATGGCCCAGCCGAAACCGACGCTCACGCGGTGCTCCCATCCCCATTTGCGCCAAGGGGCGACGCGAAACGCACTGAGTCCCGCGGCCGGACCGCCGGGGCGCACCCAGTAGTTCACGCCAATGTCGTAACTGAAGTAGAGATCGGTCGCGCGCGCGCGCAGGCGCGCGTCGGGCTGACCGACGAGGTCGGCGAAATAGCCGGCCCATGCGAGACCAGCGGCAACATCCAGCGCATGCTCGATGTCCTCGTAATTGCGTTGGCCATCGCTGCCGTCGCTCAAGATTGCGTAACGCGGCAACGCGAGCGGCGCTTCATAGGTGTCGTAGCTCTGCTCAATCGTATCGACGGTGGCTACGCGCAGGAAATTGCCGAGGCGTCGGATCAGGTTCGCGGTCGGCGCATCTTCGGCCGTTGCATACGCGCGCAGCGCGGCGTCGACGAGGATCACGCTCATCCAGCTCGACGCGCCGAACGAGGCATCGTCCCAGTCCGAATCGTGCTGCGAGCCGAAGTGGTACAGGCCACCGTCGACATAACCGGGCGGCTGCGGAATCTGTCCGTTGGCGCCGTTCTGGTGACGCACGAGTTCGGCGATCAATGCATTGACCTTGTCGCGTTGCGCAATGCCTCCGATGAGTTCCCACGCAATGCTGTTGGCGAGCAGCTTGAACGCGGCATGTCGCTCGGTCCAGAAGCGATCGGGATTGGTCGACCACACATCGTTGAACGTGTCGTGCGCGGCGAGCACGGCCGGCAGATGCGAAAGTTGCGTCGTGTCGCCGGTGAGCCACGCGGTGTAAGCGAGGTTTTCGGCGTAGACATATTTGCTGTCGACACCCTTGAGGGTGAAATTGCCGCTCACGTCGAGGTGATCCGCATAGAAATCCGACGCACGCACCGCTTCACGCAGGGCTTTCAGCGAGCCGCCGCGGAAGTACAGCGCGTACATCGTCGCGCTGCGGTCGTACAGCCACGGCTCGAAGTCAGTCTTGTACGGGCACTGGTTCGCGACCGTGACGAGCGGATCATCCTGGTTGATCTCGGCAAAGAAATTGTTCTTCTGCGCATGATCGAGCTCGACAAACGCGGGCCAGTGCTCGGTCGCATCCATCGTCGCCGGATTGTCGCGCACGGCGCTGACACTCGCAT
>JBDSXV010000098.1:0-19113 GCA_039926025.1 Dokdonella sp. | reverse complement strand
CAAGGCGGCATGAGCGTACGGCGCGACGGAACTTGCAATTCCGCCGCGCACCCGCATAGTGCGGCCCCGATTCCCGCTTTCCGGCCTTCCTGACCATGCCGATCTACGAATTCGAATGCACGGCCTGTGGCGCGATATTCGACCGCCTGCAGAAATTGTCCGACGCCGATCCGACGCACTGTCCGGATTGCGCGAAGGAAAGCATCAAGCGCCGCCTTACTGCGCCGTCGTTCCGTCTGGCCGGCAGCGGCTGGTACGAAACCGACTTCAAGAAGGAAGGCGACACCAAGCGCAATCTGGTCGGCAAGGACGAAGCGCCGGTGGCCAAGGTCGATGCCAAGGAACCGCCGAAGGCAGATGCGCCTGCCGCACCGGCCGCGCCTGCCAAACCCAAGGACAGCGCGTCCGACGCCTGAATGAAGGCCGTTGACGGCTCGTTGTTGGCCGTTCATTTGGATCGTCTAGACTGACCCGCACTTCAAAGGGAGAGACGACGATGAACAAGGTTTCGCTGGGTTTGATGGTGGGTTTCCTTTCGATGGGCGCAACGCTTCCAGCACTCGCCCAGACGGCAGCTCCTGTAGCCGCAGCAGTCAATTCTGCCGCGTTGGGTCAGAACGGCTGGCGTCCAGGGAACGACTGGAATCGCGACATCGACGTCCGCTGCGCCAGCGGCGGCTATAAGTACAACATGTGTCAGGTCGATACCGGCCGCGGCAGCCAGGTTCAGCTGGTGCAGCAGATCTCCAAGACACGTTGCGAGGAAGGGCGCAGCTGGGGCTGGAACCGTGCAGGCATCTGGGTCGACCAAGGCTGCGAAGGCGTCTTTCGCGTCTCGCGTCGTTGGCAGGACGGTGACTCGGGTCATGACAACGGCCACGAGCACGGCAATGATGGTGGCAACGGCGGTGGCGGTGGCGATTGGCGCCCAGGTTCGGGCTGGGACAAGTCGATCCGGGTCCAATGCGCCAGCGGCAACTATGCGTACAACATGTGCCAGGTCGATACCGGTCGTGGCGGCAGTGTCCGCATAGAGCGCCAGATTTCCAAGACCCGTTGTGTCGAGGGTCGTACATGGGGCTTCAACCGCGCGGGCGTCTGGGTGGATGGCGGCTGTGAGGCGATCTTCCGCGTCGATCGTCGCTGGCGCTAAGCGCTTGAAGCACTAAGCAATTGCAGCACTGTTGGCACGGCGCCCGCTTCGGCGGGCGTTTTGCTGTTCGGACCCAGGCGGACCGGCGGATGGCGCCGACGCGTTCGCCAGTCTCTGCCCGATGCGCCGACATTGCAGCGCAGCAAGTTCCTCCGTAGCATGCCGCGCCTCGATCTTGCGCTGAACGGCGCCTCGCGGAGTTGCATGCGTACCCATTATTGCGGCCTCATCGACGAGGCCTTGCTTGACCAGACTGTCGTCCTCTGTGGATGGGTGGATACCCGCCGCGATCATGGCGGCGTGATCTTCATCGACTTGCGTGACCATGAAGGCCTGGTCCAGGTCGTCGTCGATCCCGACAACGCGGCTGCGTTCAAGACGGCCAGCGAAGTCGGTTACGAATATTGTCTGCGCATCAGCGGCACGGTGCGTCGTCGCGTCAGCGTCAACGATCGCGTCAAGACCGGCAAGGTCGAAGTGCTCGCATCGAGCATCGACGTGCTGAATGCCGCACGCGACCTGCCGTTCGTGCTGCACGAGACGACCAACGAAGATCTCAAGCTCAAGTATCGTTATCTCGATTTGCGTCGCCCGGACATGCAGCGCGCGATGCGCATGCGCACGAAACTGGTGTCGGCACTGCGCCGCCACCTCGACGCTCGCGGTTTCCAGGACATCGAGACCCCGATCCTGACCAAGGCGACACCGGAAGGCGCGCGCGACTATCTGGTTCCCTCGCGCGTGCACCCCGGCGAGTTCTATGCGCTGCCGCAGTCGCCGCAGTTGTTCAAGCAATTATTGATGGTGGCCGGCTTCGATCGCTACTACCAGATCGCGCGCTGCTTCCGTGATGAAGATTTGCGCGCGGACCGCCAGCCCGAATTCACCCAGCTCGACATGGAGTTCGCCTTCGTCGAGGAACGCCATGTGCAGGACACGGTCGAGGACATGATCCGCGCAATCTTCAAGGAGATTGCCGACGTGGAACTCGCGGCGCAATTCCCGCGCATCACGTATGCCGATGCGATGCGCCGATACGGTTCGGACAAGCCTGATCTGCGCATTGCGCTCGAACTCGTTGATGTGGCCGAAACGGTCAAGCAGGTCGAGTTCAAGGTGTTTGCCGAAGCGGCGAACCATCCGGACGGGCGCGTTGCGGCGCTGCGCCTGCCGGGCGGTGCCGATCTAAGTCGCAAGCAGATCGACGATCTTGGCCTGCACGCGGCGAAATACGGCGCCAAGGGCCTCGCCTGGATGCGCGTGGACGACCGCGCCAAGGCTCGCGAAGGCATCACGTCGCCGATCGCAAAATTCCTCGATGACGCAACCTTGACGGCCTTGCTCGATCAGGTCGGCGCAGCGAGTGGCGACATCGTTTTCTTCGGCGCCGGGGCATACACGACGGTATCGGACTTCATGGGTGCGCTGCGCATCAAGCTCGGGCGTGATCGTGGCCTGGTCGAGAATGCGTGGAAGCCGCTGTGGGTCGTCGACTTCCCGATGTTCGAGTACGACGACGAAGCCCAGCGCTACGTCGCCCTGCACCACCCGTTCACAGCGCCGAAGGTCGACGACGTCGCCGATCTCAAGGCGAACGCGAAGATCGCGGTGTCGCGCGGTTACGACATGGTGCTCAACGGCAACGAAATCGGCGGCGGCTCGATCCGTATCCATCGCCCCGACATGCAGAGCGCCGTGTTCGACCTGCTTGGCATCGGCGCGGACGAAGCGAAGGCCAAGTTTGGCTTCTTGCTAGAAGCGCTCAAGTTCGGCGCGCCTCCGCACGGTGGCATCGCGTTCGGCATCGACCGCATCGCCGCGTTGATCGCCGGCACCGAATCGATTCGCGACGTGATTGCGTTCCCGAAGACAACCAGTGCGCAGGATTTGATGACGGCGGCACCGTCGGTAGTTCCGCCCGTCCAGCTTGCCGAGTTGCACGTGCAGGTGGTCGAGCGCAAAAAGGAATGACGGCCGTGTGGGAGCGGCTTCAGCCGCGATGCTTTTGCTCGTCGCGGTGCAAAAGCATCGCGGCTGAAGCCGCTTCTGCTAGCAAACCTTGCCCATGAGCGAACACGTCATCCTCCTGCACGGCATCTGGATGCGCGGCATCACCTTGATGCCGCTCGCGCGGCGGCTGCGCACGGCCGGCTACACGGTCGAGACGATCGATTACGCCAGCGTGTTCCGGGGCATCACGCCTGTTGTCGCGAAAGTGCGTTCGCGAATGCGCGAACGCGACGCCACGGCGGTACACCTCGTCGGTCACAGTCTCGGGTCGCTGGTTGCGCTGGAGGCTGTGCGCGATCAAAGCGACTTGCCGCAAGGGCGCATTGTCTGCATCGGCCCGCCGTTGCGCGGTAGCGCCGTGGCACAAAGGCTTGCGAGTCTGCCTGGCGGACGCCTGTTGCTTGGCCACAGCGCCGATCCACTGCTGCAGGGAATTGAAGCCTGGACGGATTCGCGCGATGTCGGTGTCATCGCCGGGCGCCTGCCGTTCGGCATTGGCATCACGATAGGTCCGCTGACCGCGCCGCATGACGGCACCGTATCGGTCAGCGAAACGCAACTGCCCGGGATCGCTGATCACCGCATCGTCGCCGCTTCGCACAACGGCCTGCTGTTTTCGTCCGAGGTTTCCAGTCTCAGTATCCGCTTCCTGCAAGATGGGCACTTCGGGGTGACCTCGCCGTGATCGGCACAGGCGTGCTGTTAGACTGCGTGCTGTCGCGTCCGCAGTTCGGGCCATCTCGAAAAACCATGACGGCGCACACATCATTTCTGCCGATTGCCGATACCCGAACTCCGATTCCCGGCAGCACGCGCATCATCGGCATTGATCCGGGCAGCCAGCGCACCGGGGTCGGCATCATCGATGTCGATGCAACCGGAAAGTCGCAGCACGTGTTCCACACGGCGTTGAATTTGCTCGGCAACGAGAATTTTGCGGGACGCCTGAAGCAGATCTTCGATGAACTCAGCAGTATTGTCAGCGAGTACAAGCCGCACGAAGCGGCGATTGAGCGCGTATTCATGGCGCGCAATCCGGATTCCGCGTTGAAGCTGGGACAGGCACGCGGCGCGGCGATCTGTGCAGTGATGAACCGAGGTGTGGGCGTGAGCGAATACGCCGCACGCGAGGTCAAGCAGGCCGTCGTTGGTAGCGGCGCCGGGGACAAGACCCAGGTTCAGCATATGGTCTGCATCCTGCTCAATCTGTCGGGGCGCCTGCAGGCCGATGCGGCTGATGCGCTTGCGATTGCACTGGCGCATGCGCATACGCGCGCAAGCGTCGAACGCGTTGGCATCCCGCGCAGCGCATGGAGGCGACGTCGATGATTGGCAGGCTCAAAGGCACCCTCATCGCGAAGCAGCCGCCATGGATCGTGGTCGACGTCGGCGGCGTCGGCTATGAGCTGGAAGCGCCGATGTCTACATTTTTTGACTTGCCCGAACTCGGCCGTGAAGTGAACCTGTGCACGCACTACACGGCCAGGGAGGACACCGTCGTGCTGTATGGCTTCCTGCGCGAGTCCGAGCGCAGCCTGTTCCGCACGCTGCAGAAGGTCAGCGGCGTCGGCGCGAAGATCTCGCTGGCCGTCCTCTCGGGCGTCAGCGTGGACGACTTCGCGCGGCTGGTGCAGACCAGCGACATCACCGCGCTGACGCGGATTCCGGGTGTGGGAAAGAAGACCGCAGAGCGCATGATCGTGGAACTGCGCGACCGCGTCGATGGCCTCACGAGTGGGTTGCCGGCGAGCGCGAGCGGCGCGGTAGCGCACGATCCGGTTGCCGAAGCGAGCGTCGCGCTGCAGACGCTCGGCTACAAGCCGGTCGAGGTGACGCGATTGGTGCGTGACGCCGCCATGGCGGGTGACAGCGCCGAGGACATCATCCGCAAGGCGTTGAAGGCGGCTCTGCGTTGAAATTCATTCGAGGCAACAGGCAATGAACCAGGATACGAGCTCTGACGGCGAACTGGGCACGCGCATGCGTACCTTGGTTCTCGGTGCGATTGGCGTCGTCTACGGCGATATCGGCACGAGTCCGCTGTACACGATCAAGCAGACCTTCGGCGATCACGGCGTCGCGCCGACAGCGTCGAACGTGCTCGGCATCCTCTCGCTGGTGTTCTGGTCGTTGATCCTGGTGGTCTCGGTGAAGTACGCCGGATTCATCATGCGCGCCGACAACAAGGGCGAGGGCGGCATCATGGCACTCACCGCGCTTGCACAGCGCAGCGTGCGCAGCAGCCAGCGTGCGCGCTGGTGGATCGTGATGCTCGGTTTGTTCGGCGCGGCGCTGTTCTTCGGTGACGGCGTGATCACGCCGGCTATCTCGGTGCTCGGCGCCGTCGAGGGCCTGGAAGTGCTCGCACCCGGGCTTCAGCACTGGATCGTGCCGATCGCGGCGGTCATCATCGTTCTGCTGTTCGCGTTCCAGAAACACGGTACGGGCAAGGTCGGCGCCGTGTTTGCACCGATCATGATCGTGTGGTTCCTGACCCTCGCAGCACTCGGCATCTGGCATATCGCCCAAGGCCCGTCGGTGCTGCGCGCTCTGTCGCCGTACTACGCCATCGACTTCTTCATTCAGGCGCGCTGGACTGCGTTTTTCGCGCTTGGCACGGTCATTCTTGCGATCACCGGAGCCGAGGCGTTGTACGCTGACATGGGCCATTTTGGCAAGACGCCAATCCGCTACTCGTGGTTCGCCTTCGTGCTGCCTGCACTCGTGCTCAACTATTTCGGCCAAGGCGCCCTGCTGATTGCCAACCCGAAGGCCGCCGCGAATCCGCTTTTCCTGATGGTGCCGCCGATATTGCTGGTGCCGATGCTGATCCTCGCTGCAGCTGCCGCGGTGATCGCCTCGCAGGCGGTGATCTCCGGCGCATTCTCGGTCACCCGAGAGGCCATTTCGCTCGGCTTTCTCCCGCGCATGCAAGTGCAACACACTTCGCGCGAGCAGATGGGGCAGGTCTACCTGCCCTGGATCAACCGCATGTTGCTGGTGCTGACGCTCGCGGTCGTGCTCGGGTTCAAGTCTTCCGACAACCTGGGTGCCGCGTACGGCATTGCCGTGGTCGGCACGATGACGATCGATTCTATCCTGGTCATGATCGTGTTCCGCCGCATGTGGCACTGGAGCCGGCCGAAGGTGGCCGCCGTCGGCGCGTTGTTCCTGTTCGTCGACACCGCCTTCCTGACCGCGAACGCGGACAAGATCGAGCACGGTGGCTGGCTACCGCTGGTGCTCGGCGCGGCGATCTTCACCATGATGGCGACCTGGCGCCGCGGGCGCGAATTGGTGATGCGTGAAATCAAGCAGGGTGGCCTCGCGCTGGCACCTTTCATTTCGTCCATCGTCGCGCATCCGCCGCTGCGCGTGCCAGGCACCGCCGTGTTCCTGACTGCAAACGAAGGCGGAGTGCCGCATGCGTTGCTGCACAACCTCAAGCACAACAAGGTGCTGCACGAGCGCAATGTGATATTGACGGTCGACACAGTGGATACGCCGGTCGCCGAGAACGACGAACGTGTCGAGGTCGAGTCGCTCGGCGACGAGTTCTACCGCGTCACCTTGCGCTTCGGTTTCGCCGAAGATCCTGACGTGCCGAACATGCTGGAAACGGTCACGGTCTGCCGCATGCCGTTCGACATGATGGACACGACGTTCTTTCTAAGTCGCGAAAGCATTGTCGCGACCGACCGTCCTGGCATGGCCCTCTGGCGTGACAGGCTGTTCGCCTTCATGCAACGCAATGCGATGCCGGCGACAGCGTTCTTCCAGATCCCCGGCAATCGCCTTATCGAGCTGGGCACCCAGGTAGAGATCTGAGTAGCAGGGAATGGCGAATCGGAAATGGGCAGAGCCGGCCTTTCGCCAGATCGATGCTGAATGCACGCTGCAGGGTGTGTTCGATTGCCTATGAACAGATGCCCAAGCCGACGATAATCCACGCGATTCCCAATTCCCAATTCCCGGCCACCAAATGACCGACCGCCTCACTTCGGCCAGCGCGCATCGCGAAGACGACCTCGTCGAGGCGACGATCCGCCCGCAGCGCCTGTCCGAGTACCTGGGGCAGGAAGTCGTGCGCGAGCAGATGTCGATCTACATCGAAGCTGCGCGTCGGCGCGGTGAGGCGCTCGACCATGTGCTGATCTTCGGGCCGCCCGGTCTCGGCAAGACCACGCTCTCACACGTGATCGCAAACGAACTCGGCGTCAACTTGCGCTCGACCTCGGGTCCGGTGTTGGAGCGCCCCGGCGATCTCGCTGCGCTGTTGACCAATCTGCAGCCGCGTGACGTGCTGTTTGTCGACGAAATCCATCGGCTCTCTCCGATCGTCGAAGAAGTGTTGTACCCGGCGCTGGAAGACTTCCAGATCGACATCATGATCGGCGAGGGCCCTGCGGCGCGTTCGATCAAGCTCGATCTGCCTCCGTTCACCCTGATCGGCGCGACGACGCGCGCAGGGCTTTTGACGGCACCGCTGCGAGACCGTTTCGGCATCGTGCAGCGGCTGGAGTTCTACAGCACGTTCGAGCTCACCGCGATCGTGCGCCGCGCCGCGAAGATACTTGGCATCGCCTGCGATGCCGACGGCGCGATCGAAATCGCGCGTCGCGCGCGTGGCACTCCGCGTATCGCGAATCGTCTGTTGCGGCGCGTGCGCGACTATGCCGAGGTCAGGGCCAGCGGCACTATCACCGCGCCCGTAGCCGCGGCTGCGCTGGCCATGCTGAAAGTCGATGCGGAAGGTTTCGATGCGCTCGATCGCCGCCTGCTCGGCATGATCATCGAGAATTTCGATGGCGGACCGGTTGGCGTCGATTCACTCGCAGCGGCACTTTCGGAAGAGCGCGGCACGATCGAGGATGTGGTCGAGCCTTTCCTTATCCAGCAGGGCTATCTCGTGCGCTCTGCGCGCGGGCGCATGGCCACGAACAAGGCGTTCGTGCACATGGGTTTCAAACCGCCCAAGCGCGCCGTGCTCGAGGATCTGTTTGTTGATGAGCCGGGAATCGGGGGCGAGGCGTGAGCCACCGCCCGCGGGGACCTGCTATTCCCGATTCTCCATTCCCGATTCCCGATTCCCGGCCTTTCGCATGGCCGGCTCGCGTGTACTGGGAAGACACCGACGCCGGTGGAGTCGTCTATCATGCGCGCTACCTGCATTTTCTCGAACGCGCACGCAGCGAATGGCTTCGCGCAGCCGGCATCGGCCAACAGCAACTGCGCGATGAAGCCGGCATCGTGTTCGTCGTGCATCGCATGGAGCTGTCGTTCAATGCGCCGGCGCGACTCGATGATCTGTTGAGCGCGACGGTCGTTCCCGCAGAGCGCCGCAGCGCGAGCTTCGTGGTGCATCAGGAACTGCGTCGTGAACCCGAATCCCGGGCGCTGGTCGAAGCGCGTGTGCGCATTGCCTGCCTCGATGCGGCGCGCTTTCGCCCATGCCCGATCCCGGACCATTTGCTTTTGCTGCAAGAGATTGCCAAGAAATGAACTCTGAATTGAACGTACTCGCCCTGATTCTCAACGCCAGCCTGCCGGTCAAGCTGGTCCTCGGGATCTTGATCGGCTTCTCGATCGCCTCCTGGTTCATCATCTTCCGCAAGAAGGCACTGATCGATCGCGCCAATGCGAGCGCCGATGCATTCGAGGAGCGCTTCTGGTCCGGCGCGGATCTGGCCGGCCTGTTCAAGGAGATCACCGGCGACGGCGAGCGCGTGACCGCGAGCGGCGCTATCTTCGAAGCGGGATTTCGCGAATTCGCGCGCCTGCGCCAGCGCCGCGGCGTCGATTCGCGCGCGTTGCTCGAAGGAGCGCAGCGCGCGATGCGCGTGGCTTCGACGCGCGAAGTCGATCGCCTCGAACACAACCTCGAATTCCTCGCGAACGTCGGTTCGATCAGTCCGTATGTCGGCCTGTTTGGTACCGTGTGGGGCATCATGATCGCGTTCCAGGGCTTGGCCAACGTGAAGGAAGCGACCATCGCGATGGTCGCGCCAGGCATCTCCGAAGCATTGATTGCGACCGCAATGGGCCTGTTCGCGGCGATCCCCGCGGTGTGGGCCTACAACCGCTATTCGACCCGACTCGAACGCATCAATATGCGTTACGACACCTTCGTCGAGGAGTTCTCCTCGATCCTTGCGCGCCAGGCGCATGTAGAGGACGGGGCTTGAACCCCGTCTCGCGCCGAAACGCGTTGGAGTATCCCGTATGCAGAACCTAGGCCGAAGAAAGCGCCGAAAACTGAAAGCGGAGATCAACGTCGTGCCCTATATCGACGTGATGCTCGTGTTGCTGATCATCTTCATGGTGACCGCGCCGCTGCTCAATCTCGGCGTCGACATCCAGTTGCCACAATCGGCCGCGAAAGCGATCCAGAACGACAAGGAACCGGCCGTCATCAGCGTGGATCAGGACGGCAAGTATTTCCTGACACTGGGCCCCGCCAAGCGCGATCCGATCGAGGCCGACGCTCTGGTCAACAAGATTTCAGCTTTCATACGCGAGAATCCACAGGTTCCCGTGCTGGTTGCGGGCGATCAACGGGCCGACTACGGAAAGATCTATCAGGCGATGGTGCTGTTGCAGTCTGCTGGCGTGCCGAAGGTGGGCCTGATGAGCCAACCAGCGCAGGCGGACGGAGCGCACTAGGCGGATGAGGAGCGCGATCCTGGTCGAGAGTTTCGGCGACAAGTTGCGTGCGTTCGGGTTTGCACTCGGATTGCACCTGCTGGTGGTGCTGTGCTTGCTGATCGGCTTGTGGTGGACGCACGAGACGCGGCCCGTCAGCATGCCCGGACCGGTGATCGAAGCGACCCTGATAGGCCCCACGGCAGCGCCGAAAGCGCACGCGGGTGCGGCGAGGCCGAAACCGGCGCCACCGAAACCGGCGCCTGCACCGGAGCCTGCGAAGCCGGAACCTGCGAAGCCGGAGCCGGTGAAAGTCGAGCCGCAGAAACCGACGCCCGCCGAAGTGCAGCGGCAGGACCGGATCGAGCAGGAGCGCGTCGCCGCGCTGGCGCAGGAAAAAGCGCAGCAGCAACAGAAGGAACAGGAAGAAAAACATCACCAGGATCAGGTGCTGCTCGATCAGGAGCAGAAGGAAAAAAAGATCAAGGAAGAGCAGCAGAAGCAACTCGCCGACATTCGCAAGCAACGCGAAGCAGCAGAGAAGAAGCTCAAGCTGGAGAAGGAAAAACTGGCGCAGCTGGAGGATCGCAACAGCCAGCAGAAAGCCGAACAGGCACAGCCGGCGGCGGAACACGAAGCCGAACATGCGCAGACGGGTGCGGGTGGCAAGGACAATGATCTCAGTGCTCGGTACGCCGCTGCGATCCAGGCCGCAGTTACGCAAAGCTGGAACCGCCCTGATAGCGCAGAAGCGGGTTTGAAATGTGCGTTGAACATCACCCAGATTCCGGGTGGCGATGTGATCAGCGTGACGATCGGCTCACCCTGCAACGCAGATCAGGCGACGCGCAATTCAATCGAGCAGGCAGTGATGAAAGCGGCGCCGCTACCGTTCCAGGGCTACGAAAACGTGTTCCAGCGCAGTATCAAACTCAATTTCAAGTACAACGGAGAAGGCGGATGACGATGTTCAAGCGGATCATGAGCTGCGCCGTGCTGGTGTTGGCAGGCTTGCTGGCCGGCAACGCCTCGTTCGCGCAAGGTCTCGATATCGACATCATCAACGGCAGCGCGTCTGCTTTGCCGATTGCGGTGGTGCCATTTGGCTTTGAAGGCGCCAGCGTGCCACCTGAAACCAACCCGGGCGAAGTCGTGCGCGCCGATCTCGCACGCTCGGGCCAGTTCCGCACGCTGCCGAAAAATGACGTGGTCGAATTCCCGACCCGCCAGAGCGAGGTCAAGTTCGCGACCTGGCGCCTGCTGAAACAGGACTATCTCGTCATTGGTCGCATGGCCGACGGCGCCGATGGCGCGCTGCGCGTCGAGTACGAACTGTACGACGTCGCCAAGCAGCAGAAGCTCACCGATGGGGCGATCAGCGGGCAACGGAGTGGCCTGCGCGACATCGCGCATCAGGTCGCCGACATCATTTACGAGAAAATCCTCGGAGTACGCGGCGCGTTCGCAACCCGCATTGCCTACATCACCGCCTCGGGGTCGCCGCCCAACTACCAGTACGCGTTGATGGTCGCCGATTCCGATGGCTACAACCCGCAGGTGGTGGTGCGTTCGCGCGAATCGTTGCTGTCGCCGGCGTGGTCGCCTGACGGCAGGAAGATTGCCTACGTCTCGTTCGAGAGCGGCAACTCGAACATCTACGTGCAGGATCTCGGCACGGGTTCGCGTCAGGTCGTGTCGAACAGCAAGGGCATCAACAGCGCGCCCGCATTTTCGCCAGATGGCAATCGCCTCGCCATGAGCCTGTCCAAAGGCGGTAACCCGGACATCTACATCATGGACCTGGGTAGCCGCGCCACGACCCAGATTACCAAGCATTTCGCTATCGATACCGAGCCGCGTTGGGCGCCGGATGGCCAAAGCCTGTATTTCACCTCGGACCGATCGGGCAAGCCGCAGATCTACCAGGTGTCGCCCGGCGGCGGCGAACCGACGCGCGTGACGTTCGAGGGCCAGTACAACGCCAGTCCGAGCATCATCAACGCGAAGGGCCTCAAACTTGCAATGGTGCAGGGCAGCGGAAACGTGTATCGTATTGCTATCCTTGACCGGGCGACAAACCAGAGCATCATGGTTTCGCCAGGCAGCCAAGATGAAGCCCCGAGTTTCGCTCCCAACGGAAGCATGCTGTTGTTCGCCGCGAGCGAAGGCTCGCGCGGCGTTTTGTATGCGGTTTCTGCCGATGGTCGGGTACGCCAGCGCCTCGGACTTGCAGAGGGCGATGTACGCGAACCGGCTTGGGGGCCTTTCCGCCAGCGTTGATTCAGGCGGGTGAGCGCCTCATTGTGAACTTCAATTTCCACGTTTCACGTTGCGAACCCGATATCCAATAATCCTGCCCAGTCAAAGGGAAACACCATGAACAACATCGTCCGTATCGCGTTTTCAGTTCTGCTCGTCGCCGGTGTTTCCGCCTGCGCAAAGAAGGTCGTCAAGCCGCCGGTGCACGAAGTCGACAACACGTCGACCACCACCACGGCCACTGACAACGGCGGCCGTTACACGCGTGACAGCCTCGATACCGATTCCTGCTTGCGTCAGCGCGTGGTCTATTTCGACCTCGACAAGACCGAGATCAAGTCGGAGTTCCAGGCGCAGATTGCTTGCCACGCCGAGTACCTGAAACAGTTCCCGCAGTCGCGCGTTACGCTGGAAGGCAATACCGATGAACGCGGTTCGCGCGAGTACAACCTCGGCCTCGGCGAGCGTCGTGGCAACGCAGTTCAGGGCGCGCTCAGCGGCGCCGGTGCTTCGTCCTCGCAGCTCAACGTCACCAGCTATGGCGAAGAGCGCTCGGTTTGCCGTCAGCACGACGAATCGTGCTGGTCGAAGAACCGCCGCGTCGAGATCGTCTACACCGCGAAGTAAGACCGATGGCGCACTTTAAATCGAGTGCACTCGCAACGGCGGCCCTCGCGGCCGCCGTTGTCGCGTTCGCATCACCCGCCTCGGCGCAGCGCATGTCGCTGGCGGAGCGCGTAGATCGCCTGGAACAACAGGCAAACGGGCAGGGCGGCAACAATGCGGTCGATCTGGTCAACCAGGTTTCCGCGCTGCAGTCGCAGGTGCAGTCGCTGCAGGGACAGGTGGAAGAGCTCAAGCACGCGCTCGACGAGTCCAAGCAGCGCAACAAGGATCAATACCTCGATCTGGATTCGCGCATTGGCCGCCTCGAAGGCGGCGGTACAGCCGCGCCGAACCCCGGTGGTCAAGCACCTCCGCGAGCTGCCAACAACCAGCCGCCGGATGTCGATCTGGGCAATCCAGCGGGCAACGCACCACCGCGCGCTGCCACACGCAATGACAACCGCACAGCCAATGTCGGAGAGTTGTCCGACGCAGACCGCGGTGCAGTCGCGCCGGGCGATGTCGCGTCGGCGAATGCTCCGGCAGCTGCCAATGCAGGCGACGGTGCTGCTTCCTATAACGATGCGTTTGCCGCACTCAAGGACGGTCGTTACGCGGAGTCGGCGCGCCGGTTCCAGAGTTTCATCGACCAGAATCCGGACGGTGAATTGACTGGCAACGCGTACTATTGGCTGGGCGAGTCGTACTACGTCACGCAGAACTACAAGATTGCGCTGCAGTCGTTCGAGACCCTGCTGAAACGCTATCCCAGCAGCCAGAAAGCACCGGACGCATTGCTCAAGGTTGGCTACAGCCAGTACGAGCTGAAGCAGTGGGATCAGGCGGAAGCGTCGTTGAACCAGGTCGTGCAGACTTATCCGGACACGACCGTCGCGCGTCTTGCGCAAGGTCGCCTGCGCGCGCTGAAGATGGAAACGCGCCGCTGACAGCGGTGCCTGGTCGATGAGTACTGTCGCCGCCACCAAGATCGTCGCGGCTGCAGAGGCCGCCGATTCGTCGCTCCACGCACAGTCAGAACAGCGCCTGCGCATCAGCGAGATCTTTCATTCGTTGCAGGGCGAAGCCGACGCCGTTGGCTGGCGTAGCGTATTCGTGCGCCTCACCGGTTGCCCGCTGCGCTGCACCTGGTGCGATACCGAATATGCATTCCATGGGGGCCAGTGGCGGACCATCGCCGATGTGCTGGCCGAGGTCGCGTCGCACGAAACCCGCCATGTTTGCGTGACCGGGGGCGAACCGCTCGCGCAGAAGCGTTGCATCAGCCTGCTCGCGCAACTGTGCGATGCCGGCTATGAAGTCTCGCTTGAAACCTCCGGTGCGCTCGATGTCGCCGAGGTCGATCGGCGCGTGCGCAAGGTGCTCGATCTCAAGGCACCGGGATCGGGTGAGGTCGCGCGCAACCTGTGGTCGAACCTCGCGCAACTCACGCCGCATGATCAGGTCAAGATCGTGATCGCCGATCGCGTCGACTACGACTGGGCTGTCGCGCGCGTGGGCGAACATGCACTCGACGCCCGCTGCCAGGTTCTTTTTTCACCGGTGCACGGCAAGATCGCGCCGCGCGAACTGGCCGAGTGGATCATCTCCGACCGCCTGCCAGTGCGCATGCAATTGCAGCTGCACAAGTTGCTATGGGGCGAGACGCCGGGTCACTGATCCGTGCTGCCTGCAATCCTTGATTCCGAGACGGTTGTCGTATGCCTGCTGAAAATCCCCAACGCGCTGTGGTGCTGGTTTCCGGTGGCATGGATTCGGCCGTGGTGCTCGCCCTCGCACGCGAAAGCGGCTTCGACTGTTACGCGTTGAGCGTCGACTACGGCCAGCGTCACGCGTCCGAGCTGCAGGCCTCGCAACGCGTTTCAAAAGCGCTCGGTGCGCGTGCGCACAAGATCGTGCACGTTGACCTGCGCAGCATCGGCGGCTCCGCGCTCACCGATGACATCGACGTGCCCGATGACGGCGGCAGCGGCATTCCGGTCACCTATGTGCCCGCGCGTAACACCATCATGCTGTCGGTCGCACTCGGTTGGGCCGAGGTGCTCGGTGCGCGGGACATCTATTGCGGTGTCAACGCGGTCGACTATTCCGGCTATCCCGATTGCCGGCCCGCCTTCATTGAAGCCTTCGAACGCCTCGCCAACCTCGCTACAAAGGCGGCGGTGGAAGGCGCCGCGCTGCGCGTGCAAGCGCCGCTGATGGCGATGAGCAAGGCCGACATCGTGCGCGAAGGCCAGCGCCTCGGCGTCGACTTTGCTGCAACCGTATCCTGCTACCAGGCCGATCCGCAGGGACGCGCCTGCGGCCACTGCGACGCCTGCCGTCTGCGCGCCGACGGCTTCCGCGCCGCTGGCGTCGTCGACCCGACGCGCTACCGCTGAGCCGCCGGGACGGGTAAACTGCGCGACCCTCGCGCGTCCGATCGTCGCGATCGCTGCGTGCGGCATCGAGGCAGCGTGGCCCGCGCCCCTTGCCGGTGCAAGCGGTACAGGGCAAGTGAAAGTCGCGCTGCGCGCGATGATGTGTCAGCAACAGATGGGCCGTTAGCTCAGCGGTAGAGCAGTGGACTTTTAATCCATTGGTCGATGGTTCGATCCCATCACGGCCCACCATCAAAACCCCTTGTTTCAAGCCTTTTCCGCGCATTTTTACCTTCGAGGACGCCCGGAGCCATCGGGCTGCGGCTCCGCTGTGGCTCCCGTTGGAACACGTCCGGCACGGTTGCACGATGCGCGGAACGCAGCGACGATGCCGCATGCCCAAGCGCGGTGATGACCCCATTCCCGACTCGTTGTTGCTCAGCAACGGCGTCCACGAACTCGACCGCGATTTGCGTTTGTCGCCGCGTCAAGTTCACCGCATGACGGGTCTCTCGCTTGGCGACCTTGCGGAGTATCGAAGGACGCGCCCACCCAAACGTCCCCTCGCGGTTGTGTCGGAAAAGAAGGGCGCCAAGGTCTGGTACGAACTGGGTGAGGTGCTCGATTGGCGGAAGGCGCGCAAGCCCGTCCTTCAAAAGCCAAGCGGCGGCATTAAGACATTCACCGCCTTCGTCGCCCGAGGGCGCATGGACGACGAGTGGGTGTTCTCGCGCACGAAGGAAGGCCAACTGGTGGACTTCTTTGCATCGCTCCGATTGGGACCGCTGCTCGACTACGGTGCGGATTGCGAGTGGCTAACGCTCGAAGACTTCATCGAAGAGTCGCAACGCTGGGCGAACGAACTGAAGGCGCAGGCGGTGAGCAGGCATCTAGGCAGGCCCGGCCTACTTCCCGTGCCCGAGGCCACGTCGAAGCCGGCTTGCCCGAAGTGCGGCCGCGCGATGGAAGATGCTCACCGCTGCCGCCTCTGAACGGGGCCTATCGTGGTGGAAGAACAGCGCTAGGCGTTCTCGCCGTTCTGCGAATTCCTCGCCTCGTTCCGCGCTTTCCAAGTGGCAACCAGAAACGTCGCCATTGTCCCTGCCAAGTTGACGGCAAGTTCCGCATGCCGAGCGGACGGCCGCACTGATTTCCGACCTTGCCCGTGTGCGTCGCCGAGCTTGTTCCGCCGAGCGCCTAACCCGTTTACCACGGTCTGACATCCGCCCAGGATTTGTTTGAACACCTGCTCCGTGTGCTGACTCGGAGCCAGCTGAAGGTGTTCGGATGCGGTATGGAAAAGTTTCGGCAAGTCGTCGGAAGGTCCGTAGGTTCCGCCCGCGTCGTCGATGATGTGTTTGCTCACCGTTTCCAGCAGGCTTCTGGCTAATGTGATGGCGCCCTCAGGGTCGCTTGACCGTCGTTCCAGCGCTCGCTTCCAAAGCGCTGATATTTCATCCGCGTCGAACGCACCAAGTATGAGCGTGGTGTGGTCGTCGCTCGGAGCGGACGAGCCAGACTCCAGGAAGGAAACAACCTTCGCGAAGCCCTCCCAGATGAACTCACGGCGCTCCTTATACGTGTCGAACTTTCCCTTGATATACGTCCAGAACTGATGCTGGTCTCGGCACGTTTGAACGAATGGGGGCAACAGAACTTTTAGGCTGGGGTTGGCGATGAGCTCCGCCCGCAATGATTTGTAAGCGGGTGGGTCGCCTTGACCACCTTCGGCTCGCGACACCATCAGATTTTGCAGTGATTCGACTTTCAACAGGTCGTCGTTCGCGAGCGGCGCCATATCCTGAATCTCCTACGTGCGAGATGGCGATTTTCTAGTTCTCGTCCGCGCTGCCTTCGCTTGCGGACGTGCCGCCAGTATCGCTTCCGCCCACTTCTTTTGTTGCAACTTTGATGCCCCCGCGAACGCCACAATCGCGCGCGCCAACAGGTCATCTTCCGCATAGAAGTACGCCAACGGTACGTTAAGAACTGCGGCCAGCCGCCCCGCTGTCCCTGAGTCGGGCTCGTGCGCGCCCTTCTCGTATCGATTCACCCGCGTCGAGGCCACGAATCGGTCGATGCCCGCAGCGATGCCCAGATTCTTCTGAGACAGCCCCGCAGCCTCCCGCGCTTCGCGCAGTCGTTTGCAGAACACGGACTGGGGCGACATGGCCCGCATCGGCTAGACCCAGGCTGAATGGGTCTACGAGATTCGTAGCATTTCCTTGACCTGCATACTACGTTTTTCGTAGCGTCACCCCCGCTGTACATGTCGAACGTCTCAGGACGAACGAACCACCTACTGGGGAACGTATGGAAACGATGCTGCGAAGGATGTTTCTGGTGCTGGTCATGGCTGCGCTGACCGCATGTCATGGCCCCAGCGAAGCGGGTGCGTCGTTGCCGCCGCTGGAGGGCCTGTACCGAACATCGGAGGGCGTACAGGTTCGCTTCTTTCAAGACGGCACGTTCGAAAGCCCGGGAGGGCGGGGCCGCTTCACCGTTGACGGGTCCGGCCTGACCATCACGGGCGCGGGCGGCATGTCGGCGAGTGGGTCCAGGGTAGGGCCCGACGAAGTGGTGCTGACGATAAGCGAGCACACAGAGCAGCATTTCTTCCGCGTCGGCTCGACGGTTGCCCAAACCAGCCGCGCCAACACGCCGCCGTCGAAGCCGATGCCGTCTGCAGTCCCACCCGAGGCAGCGAAATCCCCAGAGCCCGACATCGACCGCTCGCTGCCATTCGACCGCTACACGCAGCTGGACCTCACCGACCCGACCGCACTTCGGTTTCTTGTCGCTGCCTACCGAAAAACACAGCTGACCGACGACGAGAAACTGTCTTTCCTCTCCCTCGCTGGCGCCAACGAAACCGATGCGTTCAAACGGCATGAACTGCTGGCGAAGGAGTTGCCGGCCATCGACGCCAAGCTCTCCGCATACAAAGCGCAGCGGTACTATTCGATGACGGTCTTCGACCCCCTTGCCCTACAGAAGTTGGCGCCGCACCCGCGACCTGCTGCGGCGTGGACGACGACGCTGGGCGCCATGAACCACTACGACTTCAACCGGAAAGGATTTCCGGGTCCGTGCGTTGCGGATGGTGTAATCGGTGGGGGCAAGGACATCAGTTTGTTTTTTGGCGGCTATGCACACCTGGCGCGCCGCTGCGTTCTCGAAGTGAAAGACGAAGCCCTAGCGAAGACCATCGAAGCAACCGCAAACCAAGCGGGCGTGCTTCCGGTCTCCGCCACGTTCTATGTGTACGTCGTCGGTGAAGATACGCAGGCACCCGGTCTCGATGTTGTTCCCGTTCGTGCGCACGTTCGCTTCTATGCGGGAACCCTTTCAGCCGCGCATCCGGACCCGGTCGCAGAGCTCGACGTGAACCTCCCACAGCCGAGCTACCCGTGATGAGCGCATACGTTGCGGTTCTTGGCCGCGTGCTTTCGAAGTGCGCAGCAGTGATAGCTCTCGCTGGCGCGATGGCTTCCCTTGCCACCGCGGCACCGGCAGGCGGAACGTTCCGTGCGACGGGCGACCTGACCTTCGCCCGCAACGCGGGCGCGGCCACGTTGCTGGAGGATGGCTCGGTCGTCGTCTTCGGGCCATCGTTCGATGGCGACCGCTACAGCGCGGCAACGGGTACGTTCGTCGCCACCGGGTCCATACACGCTCCCCGGTTTGCAGCACACGCGTTCGCCCTTCCCGACGGTTCGGTGCTCGTGATAGGTGGCACCACGAGTGAGCTCCGCGGCGAGCGATACGACCCAGCGACGAACACCTGGGGCTGGTCGGCACCTATGTCGATGGCACGCGCGCATGCGCAGGCAACGCAGCTGCTTGACGGGCGAATCTTGGTTGCCGGTGGTCGCACAGCGAGTGGTGCGGTCGCGACGGCGGAAATCTACAACCCTGCAACCGGTTCGTTCGCATCCGTGCCGCCGATGCCGCAGGCGCGCGCCGACGGCATCGCTGAGACCTTGCTCGATGGACACGTGCTCATTGCGGGCGGTGTCGACGCGGGCGGCTACTACTTAAAATGCTCCGTGTTGTTTGACCCGA
>JBDSXV010000097.1:0-7784 GCA_039926025.1 Dokdonella sp. | reverse complement strand
GTCCGATCGGCGCAGGTCTTCCGAGCAGATAGCCCTGACCAAACTCACAACCCATCTGCAGCAGCGCGGAGCGCTGCGCCGGCGTCTCGATGCCCTCGGCGACGACCTGGATACCCAGCGCACGCGCGAGTGCAAGAATTGCCGCAACCACGGTTGTCGTCGTGTGCATGCCTTCGTCGAGCGCATGCACGAACGAACGATCGATCTTGAGCATGCGCAGCGGCAGCGAGTGCAGGTAGCTGAGCGAGGAGTAGCCGGTACCGAAATCGTCGAGCGCGGCGCCGACCCCGACCCGACGCAGCCGATCGAGCGTCGCGCGCACCTGCTGCGGATCGTCTAGCAACGAACCTTCGGTCACTTCCACAATCAACCGCGTGGGTGGCAAACCCGTGTGCTCGAGCAGGCGCAACAGGCGTCGATCAAAATTGGCGTGGCGCACGTGCAGGGCCGACACATTCAGCGTAAGAAACGTCTCGCGATCGCCGATGCGCGCAAACGCCCTGCAACTCGCCTCGAACATGCGCCAGTCGATCGCCTCGATGTGGCCACTGTCCTGCGCCACCTTGAGGAATCCCGTCGGACCTATCACACCGTCGTGCGGGTGATTCCAGCGCAGCAGCGCTTCGTATCCCACGATCCGCCCATCGTCGAGTCGACAAATCGGCTGCAGGTGCGGTTCAAACTCGTCGCGCTGCAGGGCGCGGCGCAGCTCGCCTTCCAGCGTCAACACATCCACAACATTGTTCGCCAGTGTCTCGTCGAACAACTCGTAACGTTTACGCCCCATTTCCTTGGCGCGATACAACGCAAGATCGGCATCGCGAAGGACTTCGTCAGCCATGATGTAGCTGCCGTCGCCAATGGCGATGCCGATGCTGACCGACGGCTCCAGTTCCTTGCCCGACACCTGCAATGGCTGACCCAGCGTATCCAGCACCCGCTGGGCGACCGCCTGCGCCGCTTCGGTCGACTTGACGTCCGTCAGCAGGACAGCGAACTCGTCGCCGGACAATCGCGCCACCATGTCGGGTTCGCGCACGCAATCGTGCAGGCGCCGCGCCACTTCCTTGAGCATTTCGTCACCAGCCAGATGACCGAGGCTGTCATTGATCACCTTGAAGCGATCGATATCCAGGTACAGCAAAGCGCAACGACGGCCCGGCTCGCGCTGCAATTGCGCCAGTACGCGTTCGAGCCGATCGCGCAGGAAACCGCGATTGGGCAGGCCGGTCAATGCATCGTGCATGACCTGGTGCTTGAGCTGGTCCTGCACCGACTCGCGTTGCTGGATCTGCTCGCGCAGTTCGTGCGTGCGCTCCTCGACGCGTTGTTCGAGTTCCGCGTATGCACGCTGCAGCGACACCGCCGAACGCCGGCGATGGATGCTATTTGCGATCTGCAGCGCCACGAAGCTCAACAGTTCCTGGTCGGCCGCGCCATACGCCATCTTCTCGGAGTAGCTCTGCACGACAACCAGGCCGATCACCTGGTCGCCTACCCGTAGCGGCACGCCCAACCAGCATTCGGCCGGTCGTCCGATCCGCTCGACATTGATTTCGCCGGCACGCGCCAGTTTGTCGATGTCGTCGGGCCCACCCAGCAGGGGTTCGCCATGGCGCAGCACATACTCACTCAAGCCACGTCCGACTTCGCGCGAAACGCTGCGCCGCTGACCGGCATCCACGTAATACGGGAAACCAAGAAAACGCTGGTCGTCGGAAAGCAGTCCGATAAAGAAGTTGTCGGCATTGATGAGTTCACCAACCGCTGCATGCACGCGCTGATAGAACTTGTTCTCGTCGATGTCAGCGGTGGCGAGTTGCGCGATATGAAACAGCGCCGACTGCAGAAGTTCGGAGCGCTGGCGCTCCAGCACTTCCTGCTGCAATCCGCGATTGGCTTCGGCCAATTCAAGCGTGCGCGAGTGAACGCGCTGCTCCAGGTCGTCCTTGCTTTGCTTGCGTTCCAGCGCCGTCAGGATATGGCTGCCAACAAATTCGAGCAACAGTCGATCCTCGAAGGTGAATCCGATCCCCTGTTTGTAGCTCTGAACAACGAGTGCACCGTACGCGCGGCCGTCTCGCAACATCGGTACGCCGAGCCAGTCGACGCTGTCGGGGCCGCTCATCACCAGCGGACCGGAGACCTGGCGACGCAATTGCTCGATGCTGCCCATCAACGCCTTGCCGTCGACAATCAGATACCAGGTCAAGGTGCGTTCGCGGGTGTTCAACGGAATCACTTCCGCCGTGTCGGGCGCCTCCGTGTCCTCCGCATCGACGTAGTACACGAAGCGCAAGCTCTTGCCCTCGGCGTCGTGCCACACGATGAAGAAATTCTCCGCGTACATGAGCGTGCTGACGACGGCATGGATGCTGCGCAGGATGTCCGCCATGTCACGATCGGAACTGGCGAGCTCGGAAATCGCGAACAGGGCGCGCTGCACCGTTTCCGAATGCTCCAGCTGCTTGTTCGAGTGGTGCAGTTCGGCCAGCTTCAGCGCACGGCAGAAATGCTGCACGGCAATCTGCAAGCGTTCGTTGATCGATTCGATCAGCGCCTGCGGAGTCGGTTCGTTGTCGAATTCCACCAGAAGCACGGCGCGCTCTTCCGCATGGAGCAGCAAGACCAGGTGCCGGCCGTCGATCGCGAACGTGTTTGCGCTGCGCAGCAAAGCCAGCGCCCGCCGCAAATCATCGCGCGACGGCGCTCCCCCCAGCGTGCTCTCGAAAGTCTCCGGCACGTCGGCCGACCAGACGACGCTCGCCGAGATACAACCTGGATAGGGTCGCGCCAGGTCTGCGATCGCACGGGCGATCTGCGCCGGCGCGGTCGCCTCCATCAGGCGGGTCAGCCATTCAAGTTGAAGTGAGTCGGGTTGCGGCATGGATGCAGGCATGGACCATTATGCTCGCTGAAGCAGCCGGCCGGCCCGCAGCATCCGCCTGTACGCGAAAAGATCTGGAAGCCCCGACCGGGCCCGACAAGGCCCGGCGAGACACAAACCCGATTGCGCACGTTCCCCGGCGACCATACGAATTTCGCATCCCGTGCGAGCTGGGCTTGACCGGCACCGGTCAGAGCGACGCCGTCGTTTCTCGACCGGCCACTATCGGCCGATCATGTTTTTCATCGCATTCAATGGAATACCGAACATCGCCTCTCCGCGCATCGCACCAAGAGTGGCGATCAGCAATCAGCGCTTCGCAAACAGATGTTCGACGCCAGCACGTTCCTCGCGAAGTTCCTTGTCTGTGGCGTCCATGCGTTCGCGCGAGAATGCATTGATCTCCAGGCCTTGCACGATCGTGTATTGGCCGCCCTTCACGGTCACGGGATAGCCGTAGATGACTCCCGCTGCGATGCCGTAGGAGCCGTCAGACGGAATGCCCATCGACACCCAATCGCCCTCGTCGGTGCCCTTGGCCCAGTAGTGCATGTGGTCGATCGCCGCCGACGCGGCGGACGCGGCGGAAGAAGCGCCACGCGCCTTGATGATCGCCGCTCCGCGCTGCTGTACGGTCGGGATGAAGGTGTCCTTGTACCAGGCCGTATCGACCAGATCGGTCGCCGCCTTGCCCTTCACCGTCGCGTGGTGGATGTCTGGATACTGGGTCGAGGAATGGTTGCCCCAGATCGTCATCTTCTTGATGTCGGTCGTGTGGGCGGATGTCTTTTCGGCCAGCTGCGACAACGCGCGATTGTGGTCGAGGCGGACCATCGCGGTGAAGCAGTTCGGATCCAGCGAGGGCGCGTTCTGCTGTGCGATCAGCGCATTCGTATTGGCGGGGTTGCCGACCACGAGCACCTTGACATCTCGCTTGGCGTGATCGTTGAGGGCCTTGCCCTGCGGTGCGAAGATCGCGCCGTTCGCTTCGAGCAGGTCCTTGCGCTCCATGCCGGGTCCGCGCGGGCGCGCACCGACCAGCAGCGCGTAATCCACATCCGTGAATGCGACGTTGGCGTCGTCGGTCGCGACGACCCCGGCGAGCGTCGGAAATGCACAGTCATTGAGCTCCATCACCACACCCTGCAGCGCAGGCAGCGCCGGCGTGATTTCGAGCAGGTGCAGGATGACCGGCTGATCCGGGCCGAGCATGTCGCCGGCAGCGATGCGGAACAACAGGGCATAGCCAATCTGGCCGGCAGCACCGGTGACGGCAACACGAACGGGGGCTTTCATCGACAGACTCCTTGAGCTTGCATGAGACGGGCACGCGCGATGGGCATGCCCTACCAGTTGGATAGTGGTGGCGGCGCGCACGAAGGCACGCCGCCGTCATCAGGCGAGTTCGGCGAAGAACTCGCGAAAACGCTTGAGACCCTCCGGCAATTGCGCCGTCGGGCAGGTGTAGGAAATGCGCAACGCATTGCTGTCACCGAACGCGGATCCCGGCACGCAAGCGACGCCCTTGGCTTCCAGCAGCGCGTTGCAGAAATCAACGTCGTTCGCGATTTTCGTACCGCCATGGCTCTTGCCGAACGCGCAGGAGATGTTCGGGAACACGTAGAACGCTCCCTGCGGACGCGGGCAGACGAGGCCCGGGATCGAGTTCATTACCGTCATGACCTGGTCACGCTTGCTCTGGAATTCGGCGCATTTCTGCGTCGGAACGTCCTGCGGGCCGGCGAGAGCCGCGACTGCGGCGGCAGTAACGATTTCAGGAATATTGGTGATGTGGTTCGAATTCATCGTCGTGATCGCCTGCGCCACATTTTCCGGGCCCGTCACGAATCCGACACGCCAGCCTGGCATGCCATAGGTTTTCGAGATCGAGTCGACGTGAATCACGCGATCACGAAGTTCCGACCGCGCATTGACGAAGTTGTGATAGCCGACGCCGTCGAAAACCATGCGGTTGTAGATGTCGTCGCAAATGATCCAGACGTCCGGATGTTTGACGAGAACGTCGGCGAGCGCCGCGATTTCGTCCTTGGTGTACACCATGCCGGTCGGGTTCGACGGATTATTGAACAGGAACACCTTGACACCCGGAAGCGCCGCATCGAGCTGCGCAGGCGTGAGCTTGTAGTTCTGCTCGGCCGGGCACGGCATCAGACGGATCTTCGCGTCGACGATCTCGGCGATATCGACATAGCTGGTCCAGTACGGCACTGGAAATGCAATCGTGTCGCCGGGGTCGAGCAACACTTCCGCGAGGTTGTAAAGCACCTGCTTCGCGCCGATGCCGGTCGAAACGTTCTTGCGTGTGTAGCCGCTCAGGCCGCTGCCTTCGAGATGCTTGAGGAACGCGTCGAGCAGTGCGTCGGAACCTCGGTTCGAACCGTATTGGCCGCTGTCCTTCGCGAGTGCGTCACGTACGGCCGCATACACATGGTCGCCGGGCAGGAAATTCGGCACGCCAATCGAAAAGCTGACGATGTCGCGACCGGCAGCCTTCAGCTGTTTGGCCTTTTCGGCAACTGCCATGATCGCGCTGGGTTTGGCGCGGCTCATGCGAGCGGCGAGAGTGAGCATGCAAGTCCTCGTGACTGGAAAAAACGGCTCGAAAAACCTGAAAATTCTATCATACCGCCGCAGATCACCCGGGGTTGCCCGCAAAGTGGGGGCCAATCACCGCGACGCAACAAGCTAGGCGCTGCGCACCTGCGCTAAAGTGAGCTTCGTCTTCAAACGTGAGGGGATTCCATGAGCTGGTTATGGATGTTTATCGTCGGCCTGATCGTCGGCGTCGTGGCGAAATTCCTGATGCCGGGCAAGGATCCTGGCGGTTTCTTCATCACCGGCCTGCTCGGCATCGCCGGCATGTTCCTCGGTGGCTGGCTCAGCAGCGTGATACTCGGCACTCATTTGTCCGCAACCGGCTCGATCGAGCCCTCCGGCTTCATCGGCGGGGTCATCGGCTCGCTGATCCTGCTGGCGATCTACCGCGTATTCAAGCGCAACACCGCCTGATTGCCGCGGGACCTGCTGGATGACACAGGATCGCCCCGCCATGCGCGGGACGATCCGTAGCCATGCGTTCTCAGCCCGCCTTGAAACCGGCCGCGTCGAGCGCCGAATTCCAGCTCATGATGCGTGCGGCTTCTTGTGCGAAGAGCGGCTCGACGTCGCCCTGGATCGTGATTGACTTTATTTCGTCGCCGCCCTTGATCTTGTCGACAATCACCTGATCCGCCGCGCCGACGATCGCACCGAAAACGGTGTGCTTGCCATCAAGCCATGGCGTGGCGCCATGCGTGATGAAGAATTGGCTGCCGTTTGTCCCCGGCCCCGCATTTGCCATCGACAGGATGCCGGGGCGGTCATGCTTGAGGCTGGCGACGATTTCGTCGCCGAACTTGTAGCCCGGCCCACCGGTGCCACTGCCCTGCGGGCAGCCGCCCTGGATCATGAAATCCGGGATGACACGATGAAAGGTCTTGCCATTGTAGAAGCCGCGCTTGGCGAGATTGGCGAAACTGGCAACCGTCATCGGGGTCTGGCTGGCGAAAAGGCGCACATGGATGGTGCCGTAATCGGTCGCGATTTCGGCGGTGAGTTCGGGCAGGGTCGACATGGGAATTCCCTTGGTTGGAGAAGGCCGGTTGGGCGAAAAAGACGCGAAGCCTAACCGATTCGATCGCCGGTTGCCCCGTGTTGAGGGTGCAGGCGACGCCCGCCACGCGGACAGGCTATAATGACCGGCTAACTGTCGGCTTGCGCCGCACTTCCCCCCAAAGCACGGCCCGCACCCCAGGCCGCAGGTTATCCCGATGTCCATCGAAAAGCTCCGCAATATCGCGATCGTCGCCCACGTCGACCACGGCAAGACCACCCTCGTCGACTGTCTGCTCAAGCAATCCGGCACGTTCAGCGAACGCACCGTGCTGGCCGAGCGCGTGATGGACTCGAATGACCAGGAAAAGGAACGTGGCATCACGATTCTTTCCAAGAACACCGCCATCACCTGGCGCGACAACCGCATCAACATCGTCGACACGCCCGGCCATGCCGATTTCGGCGGCGAGGTCGAGCGCGTGCTGTCGATGGTCGACACCGTGTTGATCCTCGTCGACGCGATGGATGGCCCGATGCCGCAAACGCGCTTCGTGACGCAGAAAGCGTTCCAGATGGGTTTCAAGCCGATCGTCGTGATCAACAAGGTCGATCGTCCCGGCGCGCGCCCGGACTGGGTGCTGAACCAGACTTTCGATCTCTTCGACCGTCTCGGCGCAACCGACGAGCAGCTCGATTTTCCGGTCGTGTACGCATCTGCATTGCATGGCTACGCCGGCCTCGACCCGGACGTGCGCTCGGGCGACATGACTCCGCTGTACGAAGCGATCATGAAGCACGTGTCGCCGCCGCAGGTCGATCCGGATGGTCCGTTCCAAATGCGCATCAGCCAGCTCGACTACAGCAACTATGTAGGGCTCATCGGCATCGGTCGCATCCAGCGCGGCAAGGTGCGCACGAACATGCAGGTCGTGGTGGTCGATCGCGAAGGCAAGAAGCGCAACGCGAAAGTGCTGCAGGTCCTCGGCTTCATGGGTCTCGAACGCCGCGAAGTGGCGGAAGCGGAAGCCGGCGACATCATCGCCATCAACGGCATCGATGGACTGAGCATTTCCGACACGATCTGTGCACCGGATGCGCCGGAGCAGTTGCCTGTGCTGCATGTCGACGAGCCGACGATCAGCATGACGTTCCAGGTCAACAACTCGCCGTTCGCCGGCACCAAGGAACACAGCGGCGGCAAGTTCCTGACTTCGCGCCAGATCCGCGAACGCCTGATGCGCGAGATGCTGCACAACGTCGCCATGAAGGCCGACGAAACCGA
>JBDSXV010000096.1:0-33168 GCA_039926025.1 Dokdonella sp. | reverse complement strand
GGTTCTGCTCCAGCAACGTCAGCGCCTGACGGCAGAACGCTTCCGATTTGTCTCCCATTTTCGGCACGGCGCGGCGCTGCGTGGTGGTCAACGCCACCAGATCGACGAGCTGCGACTCCAGCGTATCGAGGGTCTGGTCGATCGCCACCAGCTGCGCATCGGTGAAGGTGATGGAAACGAGATTCTGTGACATATGCATTTCTCCTGGTGAGACATGAAACCGGCCGCTGCCCCATGGCATCGATCGGCGTGCCTTGTGGCACGGGAGTATTGGAACAGCGTCGCATCTCATAACCTGCGACACCCGCGAGCGAATCTCGTGGGCTCTCGGATGAAGCGAGACCCGAAAAGGCGACGGAGCAACTATCCGTTTCAATTTCCGACCGAGGTCGTCAAGTCATCCGTCGCAACGGCGATCTTGTGCCGCCCTTGCCACAAGGTGCCGCTACCTCGCGCAACCCTTGGCGATAGGCTCACGCGCGCGCAAAGGCTGCCGCAGCCAATGCCGATTACGCAGGATGAGGAGTCGGAAGACGATCGGCCCAAGGTCCGCGTGGCGGGAGTTGGTTGACCAAAACGACTTTGGGGTTGGGCAACGCCTCACTCGTGGGTCCGGAATCTGACCCCGATCGTTTCGTTCGTGATCCGTTCGCAATGCGACGGAGTCTCAACAGGTCAGCAATCTGATAGCTCCGCTGACGGCGTTGCGTACACTCGCGTCAGGCGGGAATCCGCGCCTCTTCTCTTGGCGATCACACGTATGGCGCGCAATAGGATGGTGAAGAATCTTTGCGCAACCAGATTGCCTCGGGCTTTCGCGCGCCGCGGCATTTGGCACTCACCCTTCCCGCGAGGAACCAAGGCGGCTTCCATGACGTTTTCGCCATGACCTCGAACAACACGCCTTTTCCCCCCAATCCACCACGACCTATACGCATCGGTCATTGATATCTCAGAGCCGGTGTCAAGTCAGAACTGGATCCACGACGCACTAGAAAAGGAGCGAATCATGTGGCTTTTCCCCCTTGTTCTTGCGACCAGCGTCGCATCCTCTGTTGCATCGAACGAAAATTCGGTGGCTCCTATCCTTCGCGATGGCGCTAAACCGACCATCGAGCTTGGCGACGGAACCATCAATGGCGAAAGGCTGCAGCCGTATGAAAATGCCTGGCGGGTCACGTTACGAAAGAAAGATGGCTCGACGCGCGAAGCGGGAATCTGGACAGAAACCCTGGCTACGCGTGAGCTGAACGGGCGCAAGGTTTTTTGGTGGACATCCAGTGATGTTGTCTATACGGGCGACGATTTGTCGAAGATGTCGGTCTTCTCGAACCTCAACATCGTGGACGCGAGGACGTTGGCTCCGATCCGGAGCTGGCACCACTACAGCAACACCGATATCCAACACATCTCTGTCGAAGGGACGCACGTCGAGATGAGCCATTCGACGTCAGATTCCGGCCCGAAAGAAACTGTGCGATTTGTTACACCCAAGCCGGTCTACGATCTTGAGGGCGGCTTCTGGGCCGTCGTGGTTCCCGCATTGAAACTCGATATTGGAAGATCCGGTGTGATACCCGGTGTCGGTGACAAGGACATGCCTGTGAAGGGCTATCCATTTCGCGTCGTGCGGCAGGAAAAATTGAATGCCGGGGTTTATGGCGTCGCGGATACCAAGGTGGTTGAGGTCTACGAGCCCAGGACCAGGGAGTTGTTCACATTCTGGGTAATCGACAAGCCTCCCTACGTCCTGCGGTTCACGGTACCTGGTGACGACTATGATCAGTCGTTCGATGAGCTGGGTACCGTCGGGCCGAGCGACTGGGGCTTTGCACGATAGATTCCAAACAAGGCTGATCCAGGCGGCCTCTGTTCGTTGATTCGGGCACAACGGCCGCATCAGGTTGGTTTCCACGGCGCGAGTGTCTTCCCTGCGGGCACAACCGGGTTTGATAGAATGCGGCAAGAAACTTGCCGCGCATCCTGTCCTCCCGGGTCTCATCCATGCGCGCCCTCACGTCCAATCATCTTGCGATCGTCCCTCTGGTGCTGCTTGCCGGCACCTGCGAACTGCCCGCTCAACAGCCGAAGGCAACGGGCGGAGTCGTCGTGGCTGCCACGCCACACGGCATTTGCCGGCCGCTGCCTCGGGCCGCGGCGTTACCTCTTGTTCAACGCGTCAGCGAAATATGGCGCGCCTCGGTGATGCACAGCTCATGCAATGGTGGATCTGAAACGCCGTGGGTGAACATCCTTGTGAGCTGCGTGGCAGCGTTGCTCTTGCTCGCGACGTTCAACGTACGCTGCGAGGCGCAATCGAGCGTACGCGATCAGGAAATTGCGAAACAGGTGAACAAATATTCGGTGAGCAGGAATTGCACCGAGGCGTTTCTCGAAGACTTTTCAATCCCGACAGCCGTTTGCGCGGCGAAAGTGGCTCAGGCGAAGGAGGACTGTCCTGCCATCGTTGGCAAGGGGCTGCCTGCCGAACTGGACGACAACCAGCGCTACCGCGTCATTGCCCGATCGCACGTCTGCATTATCGACACCATTCTGGGAAAAGATCCGGATATCGGATATGCAGACGGCACGGCTGACGCTCTTTGGGAAAAGGTTCGCCCGCGTGATGTCGATCCCGCCATTGCACTGCAAAACCTTGAGCAGATCATCTCTGTGTCACGTCCCGCGGGGACCCGGCGTGCGAGGATCGAGTTTTACGTTGCTGCCACACGGCCTGACAGAACCACGCGCGAACTGACAGATCTGGGCGGGTCGCCTCTCTACATCGAGAACAAGCCATTCATTACGGCTCCCGACATTGTGAGCGTCGACGTTGTGCCCGCTTCGGATTTGAATTATTCAGCGATCCAGCTCCACTACAGTCCGTCCGCAGCGCGGCGTCTCCAGGAAATAACCACCGCTCGTCGACGCGGCAAGATGGCCGTCCTGGTCGATGGAAAAATTCTGGTCGTCCTGAACTGGTTTCTTCCGCTTGGTTCGTCCTCGATGTTTTCAAATTCCTACGATCGCCATGAGGCAATGCGCCTCGCACAGAGTTTTGCACCGTAGGAGCGCGTGGCATGGCTCCATATTCCGACGGTTCTCCCTTCCTGCCCGCCTGCTGTTGTTCCGCCTGCTGCACACTTGACCGCAAGGTCGCTCCGCCATCGGCCTTCGTGATCACGGTTCAGCGGTCGGGTTTCGCGCACGCGCGCTGTTCGCGCGCCGCCGCGTCCAACACCGCAGGATGAAAACGTGAGCTCTGAGGAAGCGGCGCTGACCGGCCCTCTGGAAAGCAGTGGCAGTCGTGCCATCCGTCATCTCGTCGGCGCCGTGTGGCTTGTCACGTCTGTCGGATGCATCTTCTTCATCGCCGAAGGCGTCCGGCATGATCGCCTGGTCTCCACCGCTCGCGCCGGCCATCCATTCGAATTTTCGTGGGTCATCGCACAGGCGTCGCTGACATTCATTGCGCTCACTGCATTGTCGGTGATCCTTCACGAGTGTGGCCATCTGGTCGCTGCGCATCGGATGCGCATGACCTTGTTGAGCATGCGTGTCTGGCCTGTTGAATGGGTGCGTCGCCGCCGTGGTGTGCGCTTGCAGCGCGCAATCTCCGCAAAGCCGATCGCTTGCGTCATCGCCATGCCGAATCCGCAAGGCGCCGTCAACAGACAGTGCGCCTGGTTTGCCGCGGGCGGACCAGCGGCCAACGCTTTGATCGCCGTACTCGCGGGGGCGTACTGGCTTTGCAATGTGATTCTGGATTTTTCAACCGGAGGCATGACGACATTGATCGTCGTTCTTGGGGTTCTCAACACCTATCTCGCGATCGTGAACCTGCTGCCGATCGGGCGTACGGTGCCAAGCGATGGCACCCAGATCCGCTGCGCGCTGCGAGGCTTGTCTGCAAAGCAGTGGGAGCCGGATTACCTCCAGTACATGGATAGCTGCTTCTTCCAGGCGAGTCCCGTGGAAATTTCGCATTCAACGGTGGCCCGATGGCTGCGTTCGTCGCAGCCGGCACTGCGTGCGACCGGGTTCCATATCCGTTTTCAAAGCGCGCTGACTGACGGGGACATGCCCGCGATTGTCGTTGCCTACACGCGTCTGGTCGAAGGCGTGCGCGCACTCGGGCCGCAAGGCCCTGCGGCGTGCGGTATGTGGCTCGCGGTGAGCACCCTCGAATTCGTCTACGAAATCTGCGTACGCGGCGGGGATATGGCTGATGCGACTCGGCGCGTCGACGCCTTGGGTCGAATGCGCCACCTGGCGCCGCGGTCGCTGTTGATGCGCGTGGAAGCGGCGTTCGCATTGCGGCGCGGCGATCGCAAACGCGCGCTACCGTTGTTGGAGCGGGCTCGAAGAGAGGCAGGAAACGATTTCGCGGTTTCGAGCCGCGCGTACGGTCTGTCGAAGATCGAAGGCCTTGCCCATCTCGTCGGACGACCCAGTGCCTGAGGGGTGAGTGCCGTCGGGTTTCCGCATCGTTGCCGTTGAGGATGCGACGGATCCACTCCCTGATGCGCATTCCACCGAAGAAGGATGAGGTTCATCGGGTGGTGTGCTCAAGGCCGGTTTGATTCGATCGAATCTCGCTGAGTTTGGCTCAGTTGTCCCAATACTTCGCCAGTTGGATGTCGAGACACCGAGCAATGTCCAGTTAGGCGGCCGAACCGTGTTTGGTGATAGTGCAGCTGAAATTCGGACCAGCCATCCTTTTCACGTGCGAGACATTGACATGACGGGAGCCTTTCACCGTCCCGACCCGCTTGAGCCGGCCGCGGTGCTGCAAGTCGCCATCGTTTTTGGAGCCTCACCCTGCCCCAAACAGACCATTCCTCCGAGCCGTTCTGCCTGGACAAAATTCACGCCGCGCGTGTGCCGGGAATACGGTGTTCGATCAAAACCCGTGCGATGGAGTCAAGCCATGCAAACAACGACCTGTTTCCGAGCCCTGGTATTCCTTGCGGGTGCGCTCGCGGGCTCGTCGCTTCCTGCCCAGACTTCAACGACAGTCCGTGCAGCCACGCCGACCATGGTTGCAGATCAATCGGGTTGCCCAAGCATCAACTACTACGACGTGGGGCCCGGAAAATCGTACACCGCGCTGATGCAGCTGCCATGGAGCAAACTCAAGGGCTGCGATAGCGTCAGAATCTATCCAAAGCCGAACAACGCGCCGTACTACGAAATGATCCTGGTATCGGCCGGTACCAATCTCGCACCCTCTTCGCCAACGAGGTTCATGCGTGTCATCGGAATGCCGGATCCTGTCAGTGGGGATCTGCCCATCATCGACGGCACCAACGCAACCCAGCTCGAAACGGTGCTGGGCCAAACACGAACGCTTCAGTACTGGGAAAACAACAATCCAGTCCGTGCTTTGTACCGTTACGGATTGGTCATGATATCCGGCCAGATCGGGCGCGACATGAATTTTGGTCCCGCAGGCTACATTTCGATCGAGAATCTCGATATCCGCAATGCCAGCTATCCGGGAACATTTTACGATGGCAAGTTCTACGCGACACAGCCAGACACGACGGGCTCCTATGATCTTTTCACGTCCTGCATTTTTGCTGAAGTAGCCGCGCACCTGATATTGAGAAACAACGTAATCCACGGCTGCGGCAATGGGATATTCATCAATTCAAAAAACGCGTCACTGGTGGAGCTTTCCCAGGATGTCCTGATCGAGGGTAACCAGATTTTCGACAACAGCAATGCCGCTGGACTCGGCGGCGGCAATGGCCGCCACGAGCACAATAGCTATACGGAAGCGCGTGACATCATCTACCAGAACAATGTTTTCGGAGACGTCAAGACGGGCGCGTTCGGCGACTGTCTGAAAGATCGATCGTCGGGTCTGGTTGTTCGGTACAACGTATTCGCGTCAAATTGCGGGAATCAAATGAGTCTTCTCAACTCAACGGGCGGCCAGGCGCTGATCTGGGGAGATCCTGGGTATTCAACCACGTACATTTACGGAAACGTGTTTGATGTATCGATGCAGTCCAATACCTCGCTTGCACTTTACGGCGGGGACGCCAACAGCACGACCACGTATCGTCAGGGTACGCTTTATTTTTACAACAATACCCTTACGGTGAAGGGGGATAACATGACCACGTCACCGTATCCTTCGGTCTTCCTGTTTCATATGGATCTGCAAAATGCGATTGCGGACATAAGAAACAACATATTTTTCACGACGCCGGCAACGGCGGGTGCCGAAGGCAAAATACAGGTGATGTCGTACGGTGCAGGCACGGCCAACCTGGCCAATAATTGGGTCTCGCCCAGCGCTGCGCAGTTTTGGCTGGGGCATCCGGTAGCTGGCGCCGTTGTCAACGGTTGGAATACCAACATGGGTGCAAACAACAATCCCATGATGCAGCAAGATTTGCGTCCGGCATCCGGATCACCGTTGCTCGATGCGGCGGCGCCACTCGCAGTCGGCGTCATCAGTTCCGGGAACCGGCCCAATGGGGTTGCCGGGTTGGGAGCGGGCATGATTCGTCCGAGTGATGGTCATCTCGATATCGGCGCCTATGAAGGCCTGCCGCTCGATACGATCCTGCGCAATGGTTTTGAATAGCCGGCACGGACCACGCGATCTTCATCGTCGCCGCTGGTTTCGCTACGCGTTCCATGGCAAGCAATAGCAGATGAAGATTGACGCGATGCGTGATGCGTTGATGGTCGTTCTGGTCGACATCATCGCAAGCGTTCGCCCCGCCCGCTGGCTTCCAGGTGGCAGGCCGTGCATCTTTGTCCTGCTTGCCAAGTTTCCGAGGATGTCCAACAGCGGATCGGTGGAAATTGTTGCGCCCAACAGCGTGAGGACGGAAACCGATCACGGATCGGCGCTGCTGGCGATGCTGCCTGATCTCGGGTTTGCCGGTTGGGTGCCCGCACCAAACAGACCGGACAACAAAAACGCGTAGCGTCAGCTTCCCGCGCGCCGAAAGCCGTACTTCGCTGCGATAGTGTCGATCAGCGCGCAAGCCTGTTTGGGATCTTGCTGCATCAGCAATCCAACCGGCTCCATTTCCTTGCCGAACGTTTGCCAGTCATCCCGCTGCAAGTTCTTTTCCTGTGCGTGCTTCTGGAACGATTCGGTGAGCCACATCGACCGGCGCGACGATTCCGCGAGATCGCAACCTGTCTTTGGCGGATGCTTGCCTTCGGCCTCGACGACAGCGAGCGAACGCACGTTCTGCGCGGCAAGGTCCACACCGTAGTCCTTCGCCAAGGCGTCGTAGGTGGCGCACGCCTCATCATACCTGGCGTCGGCCAGTGCCTTGCCGACGGCACCCAGGCGTGAGCCGAAGTCGTTCACGCGCTGGTAGTTGGCCTCGTAACCGCGCGGATCCTTCAGCGGATCGGGCAATGCCGCCTGCAGCTTCATGGCGTATTGATTGAGCGCCATCATGCGGTTGAAGGCCTGGTCGCGCGTACATGCCGCGTGCGTCAGCGACGGCACCACAGACGCGACAATTGCGAACAGCATGAGGTTGCGTTCAGAAGGGAATCGTATCGAGCTGAGTTTCATCGGTAGACCTTTTTTGAGGATAGCGAAAAGCCCGCCTCGTCCTGGCATTGTCGGCACGTCGTCATTGCGCGGCGGACGGCAGCGTCGAAGAAAGGGTTTCCAGGTGGAGATAGCCCGGCGCGACGGCGAAGCGGGGTGATTGCATCGCGTGCGCCAGCGGCGTACCCGTTGGCATGGGCGTGGCGAGGCAGCGATCCGTCGCATGCGCTCGACCCATCGTCAAAAGCAGGCCGAAGGCAATCGCCGCGAGCAGGTAGACGGAACCGAACTGCAACCACGACCATGGCGGCTTCCGGCTGCGCGCCAGCCACCACACAAGCAAGGCCGGAACGCCGGTTTGCGCGACGACGCGGCCGATCGCTTCGCCGGCACCGTCGGGGGTGCGTGGCGCGCCGAGCCAGGTAACGAGCGCGAGAAGGATCAGCGCCGTCGCGAACAACCAGAACGTCAGTGCCTGTTTGGCCGGCTTTTGCATTGCGCATACCTGCTTTCAAGAAGTGAAGAAGTCTTGCTGATTGTCTGGTACGCCGCGGTTGCCTCACCTGCTTGCAGCGAGTGCTTCGCTCCCGTTCCCATTCACTCGATACCGGCGCTACCAAAACCGGTTTCGAACAATTCATCCGAGGCAGTCATTCTTACAACAGTGATGTCGTCGTCATTGGCCAGTTCGCTCCAGGTCGTCGAGCCGATCGTCATCGCGTATCCGCCGGCTATGTCGCTGCCGACATAGAGCCCGTTGGTGGTGGCATCCGGTGCTTCTCCAGACGATGCGGGATCGTCCATTTCCTTGCGGCCGTGCAGCGTGATGCCCGACGCGCTACGCTCACGGTCGTTCCTTCGCTGGTTTGAACGCCGATCGCATCGCGATGAGCGTCTTGATCCCAGGTAAACACGAGCACCGCAGGAAACACGACATCGAGCGGAGCGTCGTATCGGGGTGCCACCGTCCGAGGCCGTCCGCGGCGGGCAGGCGGGACTATCCATCGTCCGCAGGGTTCGACAAGATGGCGGATGTTCTTTCGTGGATCCTTCGGGCAGCCGAAACAGATCCGGTAGCTTCTTTTCGTTCGCGAAGGGTCAAGACCGTGCGAATTCTCATCGCCGTACTACTGGGTTTCTGCCTGGCAGCTTGCAACGGAATGCAGTACCAGCAAGGAAGGCGGATGACGGATTTCCACGTGACCCAGAACGATTTTGATTCGATCGCTGTCGTCACCTTCAAGCAGATCGATGCAAAGGGCGAGATCCACACGATAGTCGCGCCGCCCTCTCTGGATCCGCGGGCACGCGAGGCGCTCAAGCACGTTCATCCGACCGTCGCGGCAGCGCCCGGTCCCGCGAATACGCTTCCCGTCGGATACTTCCTTGTGCGCGAGTTCAGCGTTGAGGAGGGCGAGGCGAACGTGGTTGGACAACTGGGGCCGGTGACCGGACAAATGACAACGGCCCACATGCCCGACTGCGGCAAGGAATATTCGCTCGCGTTCTACATCGAAGGCGGTGATTGGGTCAATCACGCCTACAAGGCAACCACCTGCGCGGAAAGTCGCCAATGGGTGCCTGTTGAGGGGGTATCTTCGCCGCATTGATCCCGATTGCCGCATCACCGCAACACAGCGATGCACTCACGCCACGGCCGCCATGCACTACCCGGGATAGCACGAGAACGGCGGCACATCTTCGAATCCGTCAGCAAACAGCGTGTCGCCGGCACCGAATTCGAAGGCGCCGATGTCTGGCGCAGTACCGGTCTTTCTCTCATAGAAGCCGGTCATTCCGAATGGCAGCACGAAGGAACCACCACGCTGGTCGCACAGCGTGTTCAACGGATTGCTGCCGGCATTGATTGCCGGGCTGTTGGGCTGCAGTCCGAACAGGTTGGTCTGGCCGCCGTAGTTTCCGAAGACATTCAACAGCGGATCGGCGGAAAGCGTTCCCGCGGGCAGCGCGAGTGTGGAACTCATCACGAGATCGGCGCTGCCGGCGATGGTGCCGGCTCCGCCAATGTCGTGGGCAACACCGCCCTGCATGTTCCGCGCGACGATCGAGCTCACCAGCGTGAGCGCATGCGCGTCTTCCATGACGATGCCGGCCGCGTCATTCGCGGTGTTCGCATGATCTCCGATGTTGAACGCAATGGTGCTGTTGTAGACAGCCAGTGGCGCGTCCGCTTCGATGCCGGCGGCGAAGCCGCTGGCATGGTTCAACGAGACGGTGCTGTTGAGGATGCTGAAATCGCCGGGGCCGGAGCCTGAGCCGAACAACGCAAGTCCCGCGCCGTATGCCGCGATGTTCCCAATGATCGCCGATGACTTGATCGAGGCGTAACCATTGACGCTGACGCCACCGCCGTAGCCGATGCCGGTGGCAGTATTGCTTTGCACCGCGCTGAACACCGAATAGAAACCATAGGAAGAAAATACCCCGCCACCATAGGCGTAGCCACCGGCCGGAGCGAGCGCGGTATTGCCGCTGACCGTGCTGTAGATCAGGTCCACCTGGTCGTCGGACCAGATGCCGCCACCCAGCGCTGCATTGCCAGGGGTCGCCACCGCCGCGCAATTGCTCACCGTCACGGCGGTCAGTGTGACGTGCCCCATGGCGTAGATGCAGCCGCCCTTGCCTGCGCTGGAATGCCCGTTGATCAAGGCAATACCGCTTATTTCCAATTGACCACCGGAGTGGTGTTCGATGACCCGGCTGGCCGAGCCTGCGTTGATTGTCAGCACCGGCTGCGGCTTGCCGCTGACGACCACGGGCGTGGCAAGAAGATGCAGGGAATCGGTGTTCGGGTCAGTCAACGCGCCGGTTGTCAGCGTGATCGTGCTGCAATGCAACTGGCTGAAATCGACGTTGGTGTTGTTGTGAGCGTCCAGCATCACCTGGCGCAAGCTGCCGACACCGCTGTCGGCGCAGGTGGTGACGGATAGATTGCTGCCGTCGGGCATCGGCCCCGCCTTGGCGTGACGCGGCGCCTTGGGCAGGTCGCGGATGCGCACGGCTGTTGCAGCACCGGCGCCATCGGCGAGCACCGCACCCGCGAGTGCCAAGGCCAGGCTGCGTGCGAGCAGGCTGACATTGAAGGGTCGATCGGGTGTGCGCATGGCGATTCCTTGTCTGTGTCCTTGCTACAACGACACAACGCGCTGGGTTAGGACATGCGCCATTGGCGGCCAGGTTGGAGCATTCCCGATTTCTCGCGCCTCCCCAGCGCGGCATTCAGTCCCTGCAGGCTTCGTCCGACGTTTGCATCCCGGCCCAGACTCAACTGGCCGCATCGCCCGTTGCCAAACACCGCCTAGCCCGACGTCCCCTCCGGGAATTTCTTGCGTACTTCCCCAAGCATTTCCTGAAACAGTTCGACCGTGCGTTCGCACATGAGCGGCAGTCCCATGTTTTTGGTGACGACGTCTGGCGCTGCCCCTTGCGTCAGTGCAAGCGCCACTTTCTGGTGCCAGGTCAGTTCATCGTTCATTCCAACTCCTCGCGTGGGTGGGATACCGGCTTCAAGCGTACGCCGATGAACTTGCGCGCGCACAGGCAGCGTGTCGGCAGTCCATGCTTGTCGTCGACGACTTGAGGCGAGGGCTTGAAGGGGACAGCCCAAGCACCGCAGCCTTGGTGTGCTGCTGTCGGGCTCTTGTGGGAGCAATTGTCTGTTGGAGCAACTTCTGTGGGTCTTCAGCCAAGATGCTCATGTGTGGATTTGCACCGAGCAGCACCATCCCCACCCAACCCTCCCCTTGAAGGGGAGGGCTGAAGCATTTGTGGGAGCGGCTTCAGCCGCGGTGCTCTCCGCGGCATGCGCAGCATCCTCACCCAACCCTCTCCTCGTAGGGAGGGCTGAAGCGCGGCAGACTTGGTGTACTGCTGTCGGGCTTTTACGGGAGCAATAGTCTGTTGAAGCAACTGTCTGTGGGTCTTCAGCCACGATGCTCATGTGTGGATTTGCACCGAGCAGCACCATCCCCACCCAACCCTCCACTTGAAGGGGAGGGCTGAAGCATTTGTGGGAGCGGCTTCAGCCGCGGTGCTCTCCGCGGCATGCGCGCCATCCCCACCCAACCCTGCCGTGAAGAAGAGGAGGCCTGAAACCGGATCTCGCCTCGCGCGAGCTGTTGTCATTCGTGCGGAGCGGCGCAAAGCGGGTCAAGGCATTTGCGAAACCAGCTGCAGGATGCGTCCCGTAATCGACTGCACCTTGTATTGGTCGATACCGCCGCTGTCGCTGTTCGACATCGCGATGACGACATAGGGGTCCTGGTCGTTCTTCTGAACCATCCACGCATGCGTCAGCACGTGGTAGCCGTCGCCGCCGGAGAGACTGCCGCCCTTGTACCAGACGCGGTCCCAGGCATTGCGCACTTCGGGCTGCGCACTTTGCGCAGTCAAGGCCTGATTGACAATGTTCATCGCATCCGAGCCCTGCGGCAGGCGCCGGTGATGTGCGAAGGCATTGCAGATATCCATCGGGCTCGCGCGCCAGCTTCCGGCTGTGAGCAGGCCGGGATTGGAGTACGTGCCCGACGTGTACGGACCCAGCGGGACGATCTGGTTGTCGATGAATTGCTGCTGGTAGGTCTCGCTGCCATTGATGTAGGCCTGCGCCGTGGCGAGCGGAAACGAGAACAGCAGATGGAATTGCTCGCTGATGTCGAGCAGGGGTTTGAGGATGGTCGGGTCGGCGACTCCATAGGCGTCGATGGCATCGTCGATCAGAGGACGGCCGACACGATGATGCACATGGTCGGTGGCGGTGTTGTCGCTGATGCCGATCATCAGGGTGGCCATGTCGACGATCGAGAACAGCGTGCCGAGCGGTTCGTTGTTGATGGTACCCGCGGGGGCGAGCGCGGACGAAACGAGCTGGATGTTCTCGCCGATGTCGATCGAACCCAGGTTCATGCCGCGCGCGAGCCCGGCTAGCACCCACAGTTTGAAGATTGAAGCGGTGGCATGCGGCTGCGACGCGTTCAGATCCTCGATGGCCGTGCATTGCCCGCTCGCGCCGATGCGGCCGACGAGCATTGCCGGCGCACTGGAGAGCGTGCCGAATTTGGTCACGGCCTGGGTGAGTGTGAGTGTCTGGTCTTCGGCGTACTGCACCGATCCGAAGTAGTTGCTCACGCTGAAAATGAGGATGCCGTGCGCGCCCGTGTAATGTGCTTCGAGGTTGAGGAATCCGTACGGCGTGCTGAGGTCCGGTTTGGAAATGACCACGGTGACCTGCACCGGCGTCACCGCCACCACGTCGCGGATGATCGCGTTGGGGAAGCTTGTGCGCAGCGTCTGGAAGAATGCCTGCGTATTGGCAACCGATACGCTCCAGGCCGGATCGAAATGCGCAGCAATTTCCGCCGGGGTGGTGGTCTCGCCGGCGGCGAGCTCGCCCATGATCCATTCGAGCTGGTCGGCGGTCGGACCTGGGGGCAGCGCAAACGTATTGCCCACGCGTGGAAAGTAGGGGCCGACAACGGGGACTTCGAAGCTGTCCGAGTACAGGCGGTCCGCCCACGCGGGCCCAAACGAAAGCAAGGCGATCAACGCGACAAGACACTGTTTCATGACGAATCCCCAGCTGAACGGCGGCCCCGTCGGCCGCACTCTTCCTTATAGCGAAAAAGAGCGTCCATTCGGCTCATGCGCGAACCCGCGGCTTCAAACACGGCAGAGGGATGCCGACAGCCGCCCACGACGCGCCCGCGCAGCCGCCCCGAATCCGGCGTTGTCGATACCGCCGGAATCCTGCCTGCTCGATTCGGCCGGAGTACCCGTGCAGCCGCAACTCACCGTGCTCAGGCGGATCGCATCGCCGCCGCTGAATCGAAAAGCAAAAGCCGCATCGCTGCGGCTTGGGATATCCCGGCGGCTTTCATCTGAAATCCGCGCGGCTGGATGTTTCCAACCGCGCGTACAAACACGTCAGCCATCGAATCCATTCTCGAAGATTGTGTCGCCGATGACGCGTACGATTTCGAATATTTCATTGCTGCTGCCGTCGCTGTCGGCATAGCCTGCGATGACGATCTTGCCGTCCGGCTGCACGACGACCCCGGAGGCGCCGTTGGCCTGCTCACCTCCCGTGGTACCGGGATTGCTGTCGTAGGTAAGGATGCCACCATTGCCGAAGCTGGTGTCCAGCGCACCGTCAGGCATCAATCGCGCGGCGGCGAAGTCGTACGTGTCTGGCGCGACTTCGGAAAAGCCGATCAGCAGGAAACGCCCACGCGAGTCGCGCTCGAGGCGCAAGGGCGCATCCAGGAAGCCACCACCAATATCGAACGGAATAAGGATAGGCGAGAACGCGGGATCGGGCACTCCATTGGCCAGAAAACGCATGCAGCCGAAGTCGTAGTTGCTCGGACTGTTGACCCTGACTTCGCCACATACCATGAGTCTTCCATCCGGCAACTCCACGAAGTCGGTTGCAATTTCACCCAAGTCTCCGCCGATGTCGAAACCGTACGTCGTCTTGCCGCCCACGCCAAACGTCACATCAAGCGATCCGTTGTCGTTGAGCCGGGCCAGTGCGAAGTCCACGTTGGTACCCGCGGGCGTCGTATTGGCGCCGCCTGCCGCGAGGATATGCGTTCCATCCGCCAGTTGCTTCGCGCGAAAACCGCGTGCTGCATCGCCGGTACCGAACTGAAGTGTCACGCGACCGTCGACGTCGAACGTCGAATCGCGTTGGCCTGTCGTGGTGAGGCGCGTGATCGCCAGACTCGAGGTAAAGGTCATCGCATCCGGATTCGAACTCGCCTGCCCCACGACGAGGATCTTTCCGTCCGCCTGCAGGTTCACGCGCAGCGCGTCGTCGGCACAACCGTTGGTCGCGCAATTGCCCAGATTGAACGGAACGACGGTTTTGCCGGAAGTACCGAATGCCGTATCAAGGGATCAATCTGCATTGAGGCGCGCGATCCCCATGTCATCGCCGGTGCTTGTATCGCCGTCGACAACGCCGACCAGCACGATCTTGCCATCGGATTGGAGCGCCATCCCCACGAGGTGGTCTCCCTTGTCGCTGCCGGTGCGGTCGAACACGACAAATCGCTCTCCGTTCGCACCGAACGTCGTGTCCAGACTGCCGTCAGGCATCAGCCGCATGACACCGAAGTCGTAGTCCGGATTCGCGTAGTCACGCGACGAGCCGACCAGAAGCTTGCCATCGGATTGTTGGGCAAGCTCAATGTTGTACGTATCGATGAACCAGTTGGAATACTTCGTGAACACCTTGCCAGCGGCGCCGAAGCCAGGGTCGAGATTGCCATCACGCGCGAATGTGCAGGTCGAAAAAAACACCGAGGCGCTACACAGCGCCACGCTTGCGAACTTGTTGTTCATGCCCACTCCCGATTGGTAAACGTCGAACCTGGCTAGCGCGTAGTTTCGTCCGATAGAGTCAAAAAGCAAGGAGAACGAATGGCGCATGGCCTACCAGCTGCGCCTTCGCGGATTTGCGCAAGCCTTTTGGTGCAAGTTCCCAACCTGTGGTTTTGAACCCGCAAGATCGATGGCTGAAATCCTGGACTCGGTCTGTATTGGCATCGTCGTCAAGCACAGTTGCCTGAACGCGGGTTGCGATGATCTTTGCCGATGGATTCGATCGCTCGCGTGTTAGCTGGTCAGCGCAGCCGCTCGGTTGGCGTGATCGTGTGCCTTTTCATTTTGCGGGAGCATCGGGCTACTCGGACCTTTGATCCGGTCTTTGCGCGCGGCGCACCCGATGGTCGCCTGTCGGGAGCGGATCAGCGCCATTACCAGGAGCGCCATGACCTATCACCCATTGCCGCCACGTTGCCCACGTGATGAGGTGTGCGTCTTTCTGCGCAAGCGAACCGACCGATGTCCGTTGTCCGGCGTGCCGTCCTGATATTGCTCCTGAGCATTGTTCCAGCGCTCGCAGCCGCGAAATCCGTGGCAGATACGCCGCCCACCGGCAAGCTGCCGACGGATGTGATCCCGCATCACTATGCCCTGCATCTGACCATCGATCCGCGTACCGACCGCTTCATCGGCGAAACGCGCATCCGCGTCAAGCTCGCGAAGGCGGCCGATCACGTGTGGCTGCATGCGCAGTCGATCGATGTGACCAAGGCCACCGTTGTCGATGCCGCCGGCGAAACCGACGAGGTGAAGGCGATCGCGCATGCCGACACGGGCCTGCTCGAAGTCTCTTTCGGCCGCAGCCTGCCAGCGCAGGAGATCGAGCTCGTGTTGGCGTACAACGCGCCGTTCAACGCCCAGCTTCAAGGTGTGTACAAGGTCAAGGTCGGCAACGACAGCTACGCGGTCACGCAGATGGAGCCGGTCAGCGCGCGCTTTGCGTTTCCGGGTTTCGACGAGCCGCGCTTCAAGACGCCATTCGACATCATGTTGACGGTGCCAACCGACGAAGTCGCCGTGGCCAACACGCGCCAGCTGAAGGAAGAAATATCCAGTGACAGGAAATGGAAGACGCTGACCTTTGCGACGACGAAACCGCTGCCGACCTATCTGGTCGCGTTCGCAGTCGGGCCGTGGGACGTGGTCGATGCACCTGCGATTCCGCCGAATGCCGTGCGCAAGCAGGCGCTGCCGTTGCGTGGCATCGGTCCGCGTGGCACGGCCAAGCAGCTCACATGGGCGATCGAAGTGGCGCCGCAGATCGTGAAGTTCTACGAGGACTACACCGCGCAAGCGTATCCGTTCGACAAGCTCGATCTGCTCGGCGCGCCGGATTTCTCTGCGGGTGCGATGGAGAACGCCGGGCTCATCGTCTATCGCGATGCGTATCTTCTGATCGACGCGAATGCCGCGGCCGATCGCTACCGCAACGTCTTCAACATCGAGGCGCACGAGATCGCTCATCAGTGGTATGGCGATCTCGTCACGGTGCCGTGGTGGGACGACATCTGGCTCAACGAGGCGTACGCAACGTGGGCGCAGGCGAAGGCGACCACGGTGTTGAAACCGGAATACCAGGCGCCGCTGGAAGCGCTCGAACGACGCCTCGGCGCGATGGCGAGCGACAGCCTGCTCAGCACGCGCAAAGTGCGCCAGCCGATCCTGGGTCGCGGCGACATCCAGACCGCGTTCGACAGCATCACCTACCAGAAAGGCGCGAGCGTGCTCGCGATGTTCGAGACCTGGGTTGGCGAGGACACGTTCCGCAAGGGCATGCGCGCCTATCTCGCACGGCACGCGTTCGGCAGCGGCAGTTCCGACGACCTCATCGCGAACTTGGCGGAAGCGAGCGGCAAAGGCGAGACGTTTGCCAAATCGATGCGCAGTTTCCTCGATCAGCCCGGCGTGCCGCAGGTCCACAGCGAACTCGCCTGCAAGGACGGCAAGCCGTCGCTGACGCTGAGCCAGTCGCGCTATGTTCCGTTCGGTGTGTTCGCGAAAGATGCGCCGCTGTGGAGCGTGCCGGTGTGCGCGCGTTTCGGTCACCAGACGGCATCGGACACGCAATGCTTCCTGCTTGAAAAGGCCGAACAACATTTCGACGTTGCTGGAACATGCCCGGACTGGTATCTGCCGAATGCGGCGGCGCGTGGATACTATCGTTTCGATCTCGCGGCGGCGGACTTCCGCAATCTCGCAGCGGCGGTGACACGGCTGACGCCGCCGGAGCAGGTCATCTACGCCGATGCTGTGAGCAGTGCGTTCAAGCGCGGCACGCTCGGAGCCGCCACCGTCCTCGATGCAATGCCGGGGTTGGCCGCATCGGAGATGCCGCATGTCGCGACGGCGCTGTTCGATTCCTTCGAATGGATACGCGAACATCTTGCCGATGACACGACGCGGCCCTTGCTCGACGCGTACGCGTCACGCCTTTACGGTCGTCGCCTGGAACAGCTCGGCTACCATCACAAGGAAGGCGAGGCGAGCACCGCTACGGCTATGCGCACGCGTCTCGCCGATTTCCTTGCGCTCGATGTGCGCGATGCACGCGTGCGCGGCGAGTTGGCGAAGCAGGGGCGCGCCGCACTCGGCCTGGATGGCAGCGGCAAGGTCGACCTCGCGAGCGCCGATGCTGATTTGCGCACGATCGCGCTGCAGGTGGCGGTGCAGGAAAGTGGCGTTCCCGCGTTCGATGCTGCGCAGAAAGAACTGGCGAGCAATCACGACACCACGCAGCGCTATGCGTTGCTGTCCGCGCTTGGTGCGACGCGCGATCCCGTGCTCGCCGAGCGCGCGCGCAACTACGGGCTGACATCCAGCGTCCAGATCGGCGAGATGGGGCGCCTGTACGAGGCGCAGATCAGGGAACCGGAAAACCGTTCCGCCATGTGGCAGTGGCTGACAGCGCATTACGATGTGTATCGCGCACGCCTGCCGGTGTTCGCACAGCCCTACCTTCCGAAAAGCGTCGCCAACGGGCGCTGCAGCAATACATCTGCGGATGAGTTGTCCACGTTCTTCGCGCCGCGCATCAAGGACCTCATCGGTGGCGAACGCGGACTTGGCCAGACCGTCGAGGGCATCCGTCAATGCGCTGCGCTGCGTGAGAAAGCCGGCACCAGGGCATTGAAGGCATGGGCGGAGACGCATCCGGCCGCGCCTTGATGCGCGCTTTTCCTTCTCCCTTCGGGAGAAGGTGGCGCGACGCGCCGGATGAGGGAAGGTACGTCCGAGTCGCTGATACCGATTGGGTGCTTTTCCCTATCTGCCTGTCGGCACCCTCCGTCGGTCAGGGGACCGGCGTCGATCCCGAAGTGAGAAGGATTCATTCTTCGGAATGATCGCCGCCGGCCGCGGTTCAACGCCATACAGTTGCTAAGATGCCCCGCATCTCGACGAAGCGGGCATGGCAATGGAAGAACACCCTGCGGCACCCGATTCGTTTGCGCGCATTCCCGAGCGCAATACGGGCGATTCGATGTTGCGCACCGCGCAGCAGCATCATGTCGCGCTGTCGAGCATGGCCGACCTCAAGGCGAATATCCTGATCACGGTATCGTCGATCGTGCTGACGATGTCGCTTGGTCGCATGAATGATCCGGCCTTGCGTGTATCGATGCTCACGCTGACCGTGTTCACCCTGCTGGCTCTGCTGCTCGCCGTCCTTGCGGTGCTGCCGAAGTACCGGCCGATCAAGGTCACCGGGGAAGGTTTGCCGAGCGGATTCAACCTGCTGTTTTTTGGTCACTTCGCCGAATTGCCGCGCGAACGCTTCCTCGCGGAGATCACGCGCGTGATGAAGCCCGATGGTTCGGTCTACGCGACGATGGCGAATGACCTCTACTCACTCGGCTGGTATCTGGCGCATCGCAAGTACCGCTATCTGCGCTACAGCTATCTGTTTTTCCTGGCGGGATTCGTACTCGCCTGCGTCGAGCAAGGTTGGCGTCTGCTGACAACGTGATCGCTGACATCCGTTGGTGACGCTGACGACGACTTTTTCGTTGCAACGCAAACCCCGCTGTACGCGCCATCCCGTTGTATCGCCACCCAACGTCTATCGAGAGAATCCCATGCGCGTCGTCGCCGTCCGTTGTGTCTGGCTCGCCTGCCTGCTGATCGCCGCAGTCGCGCACGCCGAGTCGCCGGTTCCTTCATCTCTGGAAGCCTGGCGCGGTTGGGTCATGCATGGTCTGGACTACCGCGCATGTCCCTTGATTGCTGGCAGGTCCGGTTCAAGCGAGAACGAGTACCTGTGCGCGTGGCCCGGCACCTTGAGCCTGAGCGCGGATGCGAGTGGCGCGAGCATCGCGCAGCATTGGCGCGTCGATGTGGATTCGTGGGTGCCATTGCCGGGCGACACCGAACACTGGCCGCAGCAAGTCACTGTCGATGGTCAGCCCGCTGTCGTGGTCAATCATCAGGGTCCTGCGCTGCGACTGGCGCCGGGCGGTCACGAGATCCGCGCGCGCCTGCCTTGGCACGAGCGCCCGCAGACCCTGCGTGTGCCGGCGGCAATTGGTCTTGTCGCGCTCAGTGTTGATGGCAAAACGGTGATGCCGGTGCAGCGCGACGACAACGAAGTGACCCTCGGCCGCGCCGCCGCAACCACACCCGAAGCGGACAGCATCGCGCTGCGCGTGTATCGCCGCATCGATGACGGCATCCCTGCGCAGTTGACGACGGTCATCGCGATGCATGTGTCCGGTCAGGCGCGCGAGGAAATCGTCGGACCGGTCTTGCCGGAAGGATTCCTGCCACTCGCCTTGAGCGGCGCGTGGCCGGCGCGACTCGATGGCGATGGTCGTCTGCGCATTCGCGTGCAGCCCGGCGACGACACGCTGACTCTCAATGCGCGTGCGATTGCGCCGCTTGCCTCTGTCACTGCGCGCTTGCCTCCAGCACCCTGGCCGGCGCAGGAAATCTGGAGCTATGCGGCCAATCCGCGCTTGCGCATTTCAACCGCTACGTCCGCCGTGCAAGTCGACCCGAAGGACGCCGGCACGCCGGGCGCGTGGGTCAGCCTGCCTGCGTTTGCACTGGTCGATGCGGCGACGTTGACGATCGACGAGCGCTCGCGCGGCGCTGCCGCAGACGAACGCAACCGGCTCACACTTGCGCGCGAAATGTGGCTCGACTTCGACGGCGCCGGCTGGTTCGCGCGCGATCGCGTGCGCGGCACTTTGCTGCGCGACTGGCGTCTGGATGCGGCGCTGCCGTTCATGCTCGAACGCGCAGACGCGCTCGACCAAGGCACGGGTCGTGGCAACGAGGCACTGCTGGTGACGCAGGGCGTCGCGGGGCCCGACCTCAGCGGTGTCGAATGGCGTACGCCCGCCGTCGATCTTGCCGCAGGCCTGCGCATTGTGCCGGCTAGCGCGGTGTTGCCGATTGCGGGGTGGCAGGCGAGTTTCGATGCCGTCAGCACGACGCTGCATCTTCCCAATGGCTACAAATTACTCGGCGCGCCCGGCGCTGATCGCGCTGCAGGCAGCTGGATCGAAGCGTGGAACCTGCTCAACGTCTTTATCTGCGCGGTGCTGGTCCTGCTTGCCTGGCGTTTGTTCGGCACGCTCGGTGCCTTGCCTGCGCTGGTCTACGTGGTGCTCGGTTTCCAGGAGCACGGCGCGCCGTTCTGGAGCCTGCTGCTGGTGATCGCGCTGGCCTTGGTCGTGCGTTCACTGCCCGCGGGACGCTTTGCGCGTGTTGCGGAATGGCTGCGTCGCGGTGCGCTCGGCCTGCTCGTACTCTTCACCTTGCCATTTGTCGCGGACCAGTTGCGCTTCGCCCTGCATCCACAGCTGGAAAACGAAGGCGGTTTTGCGTTCGATGACCTCACGTTTGCCGAGCGCGCGGCGCCGCCTTCGCCTGCGCCGGAACCGCGCGCCGCACCCGCAGCGCCGCCAGCCGCAGCGAAGATGCAGGCGCAAGGGGGCGCCATGCGTGATCGCGCTGCAGACTCGCCAGCCGACGAAAAGGACAAGCTCGAAACGATCGAAGTGACCGGTTCAAATATCCGCCGCGAGGATGTCGAGACATCCAGCCCGGTAGTGACGATCGACCGCGAGTCGATCGAGCAGCCGAGTTCGGTGGCGCCCGCGCGTCGACAGCAGATCGATCGTTACAGTCAATCGACGGTCGTGCAGACCGGTGCGGGCGAACCAGGCTGGCAGCTTGGCCACCGCTACCAGCTGAGCTGGAGCGGACCGGTGTCGCCAGCGCAGACCGTGCGACTGCTGATCGCGCCGCCCTGGCTGGTGCGCTCGTTGCGACTCGTGATGGTTGGCTTGCTGGCGTGGTTGATCCTGCGTCTGCTTGGGCCTGGAATGCCGCCATGGCCTGGTGCGAAGCAGGGTCGGCGCATGCCGCCTCGCAACGTTGCACCCGTGTTGATGGGTGCGCTCGCACTCGCTGCTGTCTGCCAGCCGTCCCAGGCGCAGACGTTTCCATCCGATGCCCTGCTCAATGCGTTGCGTGCGCGCTCGCTGGAGTCGACGCATTGCATGCCCGATTGTGCGGCGCTGGCCAAGGCGGATGTCTCGGCGCATGGCGACGAGATCCGCGTCGTACTTGAAGCCCACGCGCTGGAACGTGTCGCGGTGCCGCTGCCGAGCAACGAGGCGACGCTGGCACTGCGTAGCGTCACTCTTGATGGCAGCAATCTGGACGGCCTCGCGCGACAGAACGGAAATCTGTGGGCTGCACTTCCGCGCGGCGTGCATCGCATCGAGATGGTTTTTGTTGCGGTTTCCGACAAGGTCGCGCTCGCGTTTCCGCTGAAGCCGATGCGCGCGCAGTTCAACGGCGAGGGTTGGCAGGCGAGTGGTATCAGCGACGATCACCTGCTGGCCGAAACCCTGACCCTTGCACGTGCGCGCGAGGCCGGCAGTGCGCCGACCGGTGCCGACACGCAGCAGTTCGCGCCGTATGTGATTGTCTATCGCTCGATTTCCCTCTCGCTCGACTGGTCGGTCGAGACCACCGTCGCGCGGATGGCACCCCGGGAGGGCGGTTTCACCACAACCTTGCCGGTCCTTGCCGGTGAGCATGTTATGACGTCCGGAGTGAAGGTCGACGCGCAGGGCGCGACGGTCGCGCTCGGTGAAGGCGCTTCGTCGACGACGTGGAACAGTTCGCTCGACAAGGGTGAAAGCCTGGTCCTGACCGCGCCCAAGCTCGGCGATCACGCCGAGGTCTGGCACGTGCTGGTTAGTCCAACCTGGCACGTCGAATTCTCCGGTGTACCAGGCGTGGTGCTCGCAGCCAATGAGAACGTGCACGACGATCGCAATTTCGAATTCCATCCCCTGCCGGGCGAATCGCTGACCCTGAAGATAAGCAAGCCGCAAGCCGCGCAGGGCGAGACGCGTGCGCTGGATGCAGTGCGCCTGTCGCACGAAGTCGGCCAGCGCGCCGCGAACAGCACGCTGACGTTGACGATCCGCGCCAGCCGCGGCGGCGAGCACGCGATCACCTTGCCGCCCGCTGCCGAAGTGCTCGGCGTCAGTCGCAATGGCCAGGTGCTGAACCTTCGCGTGCAGGACGGAAAACTCAGCCTGCCGATCGTGCCGGGTGCGCAGACGTTCGAGGTCCGCTTCCGCGACAACACGTCGATCGGTTTGCTCGCACGCATGCCGAAGGTAGCGCTCGGCCTGCCGATGGCGAACATCGATCTCGCGCTCGATCTGCCCGCGGATCGCTGGTTGCTGTTGACCGGTGGCCCGGCGGCGGGGCCGGCGGTGTTGTATTGGAGTGAGCTTGCGGTGCTGCTGATCCTCGCGTTTGCATTGTCGCGCGCGCGCAGTACGCCACTCAAAACCTGGCAATGGATTCTGCTCGGACTCGGCTTCTCGACCTATTCGTGGTCTGCCTTGCTGCTCGTGGTGGCATGGTTGTTCGCGCTCGACTGGCGCGGCCGCACGACGCCGAAGACATCGGTACTCGCATTCAACGCGATCCAGATCGGGCTCGCTGTCCTCAGCGTCGTCGCCGTGCTCTGCCTGTTCGCGTCGATCGAACAGGGCCTGCTCGGCGCGCCGGACATGCACGTGACGGGCAACGGTTCGAACGCATTCGCGCTGCGCTGGTTTGCCGATCGCGCCACCGAGGCGTTGCCGAGTGCGTACGCGATTTCGCTGCCGTTGTGGGTCTACAAGGTGGCGATGCTCGCGTGGGCGCTGTGGCTCGCCAACGCACTGGTGGGCTGGCTACGCCATGGCTTCGCCGCATGGACTCGCGACGGCTACTGGCGTCGCACGCCCAAGCCGCTCATCGATACGCCCACGGTCGACGCGCCGCCACCACCATCGGTGCAGTCCTGAGCGAGGTGCGTCATCTGCTCGCTGCCGCCGCGGCGCAACTCGGCGGCGGCAGTGATGCACGTGCGGAAGCGGAGTTGCTGCTCGCGCATGTGCTCGGCCATTCGCGCGCCTGGCTGTATGCGTGGCCCGAATTCAAACCCGACGCGCAGCCGGCGTCGGCCTTCGAACGCCTGGTGGATGCACGTCGACGTGGGGAACCGATTGCGTATCTGACCGGCCGGCGCGCGTTCTGGTCGCTCGACCTTGACGTCACACCGGCGGTGCTGATCCCGCGCCCGGAAACCGAGTTGCTGGTCGAACTTGCGCTCGCGCGCATGCCGCTGGATGCTGCGTGCGTAGTCGCCGATCTCGGTACCGGCTCGGGGGCGATCGCACTGGCGCTGGCGCGCGAGCGACCGCTGGCACGCGTGCTTGCGACCGATGCGAGCGCAGCAGCACTCGAGGTCGCGCGCGCGAACGCGCAGCGTCTGTGCATTTCGAACGTCGCGTTTGCGCAAGGCGACTGGTTCGAGGCGCTCGCTGATGCGCGCGTCGACCTGATCGTTTCCAATCCACCCTATATCGAAGACGGCGATCCTCATTTGAGCGAAGGTGATCTGCGCCACGAACCGCCAGCGGCACTCGCGTCCGGCAGTGATGGCCTTGATGCGATCCGCCACCTGTGCGCGCAGGCGCGCGCGCATCTTCATGCGCGTGGCTGGTTGCTGCTGGAGCATGGATGGAATCAGGCAGAGCGCGTTCGCGCTTTGCTCGATACGCCAGGTTTATTCGATGTCGCGAGCAGCGCACGCGACGCCGCGGGCCATGAACGCGTGACATTCGCACAAGCCGCCTCCTGAGCCACCTGCGCCGCCCAGGCCCACGCGTTGTGTGAGGCAGTTCACACCTGCTGCGTGCGCTGATCGTCGGCCGCTCCGGCCATTGCCGCACAGACCTCGAGCGAGTCGCACGGCATCCTGTGTCCCAGCTGCAGCGCTATTGCGATGGCGCCGCAGTGTTGACTCCGCGTCGCGCGTGAGCGCCACGCACGGTCCTTCCAATCAAAGGCCGACCCATGCGTCGCTGGATGCGATGCCAAACGGATTTTCGGCCATGGACGGCGCCAGGATGGCACGCTGAACGTTCAAAGGACCTTGCCCCCGCGTCCGCGCGGGGGCATTTTTGGGCCGACCCCTCTGTCACCGCGTTGTCGCATCAATCCGCCATCCTGCCGAGGTTGTTCAGGATGGCCTTTTGCCCATGTCGACGGCGCCTTGTTGCGCTGCAGCGACAAACGGCCGGTAGGCTTGTGTAGACTTTCAAGGCTGCGCCGTCCTCGCGCAGTACTCCAGGGGTAAAAATCCGATGTCGTCCCAATTCCTGCGCTCGCCCTTCGTGCGAGCCATTCGTAGCGGCGTTGCCGCACGTGCGATTCCAGCTTTTCGCCTGTTGTCGGCGTTGCTGTTTACGCTAGCCGCCGCGCCCGTCATGGCAGCGCCCATTGCACTCGTGCTGGACACGGCATATACGCAGAATTTCAATTCGCTGCCGCAGACGGGAACGAGCCCGTGGGCCAGCGATTCGACGATCCCGGGTTGGTACAGCGTGCGAAGCGGCACCGGCACGACTATCGTCGCCGACACGGGCACGGGCACCGGCGGCGCCCTCTACAGCTATGGTTCAGCGGCTGCGGTCACGGATCGCGCGCTCGGTACGATTGGCTCAAGCAATGCGGCCGCGGGCAGCTTCTTCCACGGTGTGGCCCTGCACAACGGCACCGGCGCGACGATCACGTCACTGGACGTTGCCTACGTCGGCGAACAATGGCGCAGTGGCGGCACCACGTCGGGCCCCCAGACGATCGCATTCTCCTATCTCGTCGGCACACCGACGGTGACCGGCTCGCTGCCCGAATTCCAGTCCGCCGGCAATCCGGTGACCAGTCTCGACTTCACCAGCCCGATCAACAATGCGGCCGCGGGTGCGTTGGACGGCAACGCGGCGGCGAACCGCGTGACCAAGACGTTCACCATCACGGGGCTAAGCATTCCCGACGGTACCGACATGATGTTGCGCTGGTCCGACCCCGATCACTCAGGCACCGACCATGGTCTGGCGATCGACGACGTCTCCGTCACGCCGCACGGCACCGCCAGCGGCGGCCCGACGCTCAGCATCAACGATGTATCGCACAACGAAGGTGATGCCGGAACCACCACCTATACCTTCACGGTCACGCTTTCGCAGCCCGCGCCGGTTGGCGGCGTCAGCTTCACCGTCGCGACGGCGGACGGACTCGCGACCGCGCCATCGGATTACTCCGCTTTGACGGCCGCCACGCATACGATTGCGCAAGGCGACACCACCGATACCTTCGACGTACTCGTCAATGGCGACACGGCGACCGAGCCGAACGAGACGTTTTTCGTCAATCTGAGCAATGCCGTCGGTGCAACCGTTTCCGATGCGCAGGGCGTCGGCACGATCGTCAACGACGACTTCAGCATCAGCAAGATCCACGACGTGCAGGGCAACGGCGCAGCAACGCCCATCCCCGGCGCGACCGTCACCGTTGAAGGCGTAGCTACTGCCGTGTTCCTTGGTGCGACCAAGCTCAACGGTTTCTTCCTGCAAGAGGAAGACGTCGATGCCGATGCCGATCCGAACACGTCGGAAGGCGTCTTCGTGTTCTGCTCGTCTTGCACGACGATCGTCGAGGGCCAGCGCGTGCAAGTGACGGGCATCGTGTCCGAATTCCAGGCCATGACCGAAATCACCGCGACTTCCGCGAGCGTCGTCGTTACCGACGCGGGCAACCACATGGCCGAAGTCACGCCGTCGCCGGTCACGTTGCCGATCAGCGGCGACGTCGATGCGTTTTACGAAGCACGCGAAGGCATGTTGATCACCTACGTCAGCACGCTGACCGTGTCGGAATATTTCGAGTTGTTCCGCTTCGGCCAGATTGAACTGGTCGGCGGTGATCGTCCGCGCACCTTCACGGAAGACAACGCGCCGAGTGTCGCCGGCTATGCCACGCATCTGCAGGATCTCTCGCGTCGACAGGTCATCCTGGATGACGACAACAACGCGCAGGAAGCGCCGCTGCTGCAGCCTGAGGGCAGTCAGTTCGTGTACTACCCGCGTGCGAACGGCGGTTTCTCGGCGGGTACGCAAGGCGTCGACTTCTTCCGCGGCGGAGACGTGGTGAACGGACTTACCGGCGTTCTGCAGTGGGGCTATCCGGGCTTCGGTGCCAACACCTGGCGCATTCGCCCGAGCAATACGTATCCGGCCAGCTTCACGGTCGCCAATCCGCGCCCGGCGGCACCGCCGGCTGTCGGCGGCTCGATCCGTGCGGTCGGCATGAACCTGCTGAACTACTTCACCACGATCGACACGACCTCGAGCAACTCGTCCGGGCCTTGCGGTCCCACCGGTACGCTGGATTGCCGCGGCGCAGACAGCGTTGCGGAACTCAATCGCCAGCGCGAACGCGCGTCGGTCGTCGTCTGCACGCTCAATCCCGATGTCTCCGCGTTCATGGAACTGGAGAACACGACGCCGAGCGCCACCATCACCGATCTCCTCGGTGCGGTGAATGCGCGTTGCGGCGGTGCCCATCCGTATGCATTCATCAATACCGGCGGCACGCTCGGCACCGACGCGATCCGCGTGGCACAGATCTACCGCACCGGTGTGCTGTCGCCGTTCGGATCGCCGCTGGTCGATCTGGATCCGATCCATAACCGCCCGCCGACGGCGCAGGCTTACGATGTGGTTGATGCGTCGAACCCGGCATTCGGCCAGCGCTTCACGGTCATTGCGAACCACTTCAAGTCGAAGGGCAGCTGCCCGGCGAGTGGTGCAGATGCCGACCAGCTCGATGGCCAGAGCTGCTGGGCGTCAACGCGCACGCAACAGGCGACACGTCTGCTCACCTGGATCAACGCCACGGTGATTCCCGCGGCCGGCGATCCGGACGTGCTCCTGCTCGGCGACTTCAATTCGTATGCGCACGAGACGCCGGTGACCACAATTGAAGCGGGCGGTTACCACGATCTGGAAACCGAGCTGCACGGCGTGAACTCTTACTCCTACCTGTTCAGCGGTGAACTGGGTCATCTCGACTTCGCGTTCGCGAGCAACAGCTTCGCCGGTCAGATCACGGGGGCGGACGCCTGGCATATCAATGCCGACGAAGCGGACCTGTTCGACTACAACGATGAAATCAAGGACACCGGCGAAGCCGCGTTCGAGGAGAAGCCGGATGGTTCCGCATTGACACCGCCGCGTGTCGTGTTCCAGCCGACGACGCCGTATCGTGCGTCCGATCACGATCCGGTGCTGGTCGGCCTGTTCGGTACGACCTCATCCGACCTTTCGGCGACTGTGGTCGATACGCCGGATCCGGTGAACGCGGGTAGCGCGCTCACCTACACGATCACGATGACCAATGCGGGCCCGGATGCGGCCGGCTCGGCAACGTGGGTGGATACGCTGCCGGCAGGGACCACCTTCGCATCGTTGAGCGCTGCCGCCGGGTGGAGCTGCACGACGCCTGCGGTGGGTGCGGGCGGCGCGATCAATTGCAGCAATCCTTCCTTCGCGGTAACGAGTTCGGCCTTCACCCTTGTGGTCACCGTCAATTCGTCCGTGGCTGCGGGTACGGTGCTGAGCAACTCGGCCACTATTTCGTCGGGCAGCGCCGATCCGGCTCCCGCCAACAACACCGGCACGGCGACGACTACCGTATCGGCTTCGGCCAACCTGTCGACGACCGTCGTCGACTCACCCGATCCCGTGGTCGCAGGCAGCAACCTTTCGTACGCGATCACGGTGACGAATGCGGGGCCGAGCAATGCAGCGACGGCGTCGTTGTCCGACACGCTGCCTGGCGGCACCACGTTTGTATCGCAAGTGACACCGGCGGGTTGGTCGTGCACCACCCCCGCGGTCGGTGCCAGCGGCACGGTTTCGTGCAGCAATGCCTCGATGGCCGTGGGCAGCGCCGCGTTCACGCTTGTCGTCAAGGTCGCGGCAAACGTTGCGGGCGGCAGCGTGCTCTCGAACACCGCTACGGCAGCGTCGACGACACCCGATCCAGCACCGGGCAATGAAAGCGCCACCGCCACCACGACCGTGCAGGCGGCGCCGCAGGGCAATCTGACGATCGCGCCGACGTCGGTACCGTTCGGCAATCAGACGGTCGGTACGACCAGTGCGCCGATGACGGTAACGCTCGGCAATAGCGGCGGTGCGTCACTCGATGTCACGGCATTGAGCGCGCCGAGCGGAGCGTTTGCGCGCTCGGGCGGCACCTGTGCGGCGGCTGCGCCGATCACGATCGCAGCGGGTGCAAACTGCACGCTGGCCTACACCTTCACGCCGGGTGGTTCCGGCGCGGCCTCGCAGACGCTGACGGTAACTGCCAATGCGCCCGGCAGTGGCACGATCCTCTTGTCGGGCACAGGAACCACACCGCAAGTGGACATCGCGTTGTCGATCACCGACAACCGCCACTTCGTGCAGGTGGGCGACACGTTGAACTACGTGATCACCGTGACCAATGCGAGCGGACCCGCAACAGCCACGGCAACGGTGGGCGATGTGCTTCCCGCTTCCCTGAGCGCTGCAAGCTGGACCTGCGTGCCAACCGGTGCCGCGACCTGCGCCAACGGCAGCGGCAATGTGCTCAGCGACGTAGCGACGCTGCCAGCCGGCACGCAGGTGACCTACGTCTACTCGGCAACCGTGCAAGCGAGCGCGAGTGAAACGATCGCGAATTCGGCCACGGCGACCGTCTCGGCCGGCGTCACCGATCCCAACACCGCCAACAACACGGCAATCGATACGCCGGTCGATGTGGTCGTGATCTTCAAGGATGGTTTCGAAGACAGCGGCGTGACCCTGGCGCTGGATGGCTATGGCGATGGCGCCGGCTTTGTCAGTGCACAGCTGCTGCTCAATCCCTCGCTGCTCGGTGGCCTCGGCGTCGCGCCGATCGCCATTGCGACAGGCGAGACGACCAACGCAAGGACCGCGTTCACGATCGAGCTGGCGCGTTTCAATGGCCAGACCGTGATGCGGCTCCTGACGCGCGACGCCACAGGTGGCAACGAGCGTAGCGAGTGGCGCGCCATCGATGCGAATGCCCATGTACTCGACTTTGCGTGGCAGTCAGCTGCATCGGGCAAGGCGGATGGTTATCTGCGCCTCGCATCCGGTCCGTCGACACTGCAGTCGGAAGCACGTGCTGACAGCGAACGGCTGGTGCGCCTGCACGTCGCCGTCAGCAACGGCGCTGCGTGGTTGTCGATGTCGAAGGACTGATGGCGGGACAGGTCCCGATGTCTGCCATCCCGTGCCGGATTCGTGCACGGGATGGTCGGTCGTTGCAGGGACGGCCGTTGTGGCAGCCAATGCTCGAAGACAGGTGATGTTTCAAACAAAAAGCCCGGGCTGGTCCCGGGCTTTTTGCGTCTGTCGTGCATGGGGTACGCCACAACCCCAACGCAGGACAAGTCATGAATCAGGCGCTACGCAGATTTCGCTTTGTCCGACGTCTTTGTGGCAGGTCGTGCACAAGCCGGCTTTCTGCTTCAGTCAAATCCGTTCTGGAAAATGCGGTCCTGCAACTCGTATGCGCCGATGTCGACGACAGGCGTATCGCTTCGAATCGCGACGATACGCGCGAGACCCGCCAAATCGTAGGTGCCCGTTCCGCCAGGCGCCGCGTTCGTTCCTGCGTCGATAAGGGATGAATCGCTGGCAAGCGCATAGCTTCCGCCGCCGGCAAATCGGGGATCGACATTCACATCATCCGTTTCGGTGTAGTTGATCCCGCTGAACGTGCCGATGTCGTTGTTTGCAAGCGTGGAGGGTCCCGAGTTGAAACTGCCGGGTGTGGTGATGCGCAAGTCGTCCCCGCCGAGGTTGCCCCAGACGATATTGTTCGAAAGACTGAACGTGGCACCGATCGGCGGGTTGATGAAAACGCTGGCGTAGTTCGCGCTACTGGTATTGGAGGTCACCGTATTGTTGGTGAAAATTCCGCTGTGCGGTGGCGCCCCCGAGGCGACGGCCGCGGTGATACTCACGGTGAATCCGTCCGATGAATTGCCCGCGATCAGATTGTTGGCCACGCGCACGACGCCTACCGCACCTGCGCTCAAGACGTCGCCGCCGTCCGCGGGCGAGGAATTGTCGACAAACACATTGCTGTCGATATCGACCTGAGCGCCTGAACCTAAAGCACGTGCACCCAGGGCGGCGCCGAGGCTGTGCTGGAATGTCAGATGCCGTACCTTGATTGCGCCCACAGTCTCCGAAACCATGAGATTCGAAAGATCGAGGATGGGCGATGTTCCTCCACCGTCGAGTATGCTCAGAGAAGCGTCGGCGACGGGATCGCCGCATGGCTGATCCATGAGCGGCTTGAATCCACCTTCGATCATCAGCGACTTGTCGTCGAAGGTTGCATAGCTGAGCATGCTGTCGATCGGATAGGTGCCGGCTGCGACTTCGATGGTGGTATCACCCGCGCCGCTCGCGGCGTTCGCCAGCGCCGTCTGAAACTCGGCGGTGCTGGTCACGCAAACGACGGTCGGCGCGGTTCCGGCAATGGCGGCGTGCGCAAAGCCCAGAAGTAGCGTCGAAACCGGTACGCCTGCCAATGAAATGTTCTTGGTGAGTCGATGCATTCCCTACTCCTGTGGACGGGCATTCAGATCAAACTGATATCGACCATCAACTGGCGTCAGGCGGCGACATCGAACCGCAAACTAGCACAGCGGCGATCCGGCCATAAGCTGCCAACACATTGGCAAGGGATGGCCGGCACCGCAGAGAACGCATTGCAACTGCCCCGACGATTCACAATCGGTGCGCGCGTCTGTAGGCAGCTTTTCCCCAGGCGGAAGTCGGCCGTCGTAGCATGCACGAGGCGATCACTGCAGCGAGCGCCTTCAACCCGCTCGACTCAGGTATGAGAACGCATGGAAATATTCACTGCACGTCCGCAGCGAATCGTCGGCAACATCGCCGTTGCGAGCTTGATAGCAGGCGTGCCTATGGGGGTGGCCCTCGCCATCCTGGGTATTGTGTCCGAACCCGCAGGACATTCCCTGATCGAGACGCTCAAAGGCATCTGCAGCGGGGCGCTGCTGTGCCCGGCTGTTCTCTTCGTTGTCGGCATGATCGTGGTTGCGCCGATCGTGGCCGGCCTTCGGCATGTCGGATACGCCGGTCCTTTTTCGATCTATTCAATCAGCCTGGTTTTCGGCCTCATTGCGATTGCCGATGACGTCAGATTCGGAACGATTGCGCTAGTGGTCAGCCTCGTCGCAAGTCACGTGTTTTGCCGCTATGCGTACCGCGATGCCGCAGTTTTTCCCGGCATCGACTAGCGTGCGCGCGCAATCCCGATGCACTGACTCGGCAGTGGACCCACGGGATCAATGCCTGCGCGTGCAGCCGACTCACATCAGAAAAATGGTCGCCAGACCAAGGAAGATGAAGAAGCCCCCGCTGTCGGTGAGTGCGGTGATCATCACGCTCGAACCCATCGCCGGGTCGCGGCCGAACTTGAGCAGGCCCATTGGAATGATCACGCCCATCAGCGCTGCGAGTAGCAGGTTCAAGGTCATCGCCGCGGTCATGACGAGGCCGAGCGCGACGTTGCGATAGAGCAGCCAGGCGACGAAGCCAATCACGCTGCCCCAGACCAGGCCGTTGACCAGGGCGACGCCCAGTTCCTTGCGCAGCAGACGCTTGCCGCTGGTCGGGCTGATCTGATCGAGCGCGAGCGCACGCACGATCATGGTGATGGTCTGGTTGCCGGAATTGCCACCTATGCCGGCGACAATCGGCATCAGTGTCGCGAGCGCCACGAGTTTCTGGATTGAACCTTCGAACAAGCCGATCACGCGCGAAGCGATGAAGGCGGTGACCAGATTGGTCGCAAGCCAGGCCCAGCGATTGCGCAGGGATTTCCACACGGACGCGAAGATGTCTTCGTCTTCGCGCAGACCGAAACGCTCGCGCACGTCGGCATCGCTTTCCTCACGGATCACGTCGACCATCGCGTCGATGGTCAGGCGACCGATCAGGTGCCCGAGGGTATCGACGACGGGTGCCGTCACGAGATCGTAGCGTTCGAAGGCCTGCGCTGTGTCGACGACGTCATCTTCCGGATGGAAGGTGTTCGCATCGGCCGCCATCACCGCACTGACCAGCTTGGCCGGGTCGTTCACGAGCAGCCAGCGGATCGGCAGCACGCCGGTGAGCAGGGTTTCATGATTGACGACAAACAATTTGTCGGTGTGATCGGGCAATTCCTTCAGACGCCGCAGGTAACGCAATACGGTTTCGAGGGTGACGTCCTCGCGGATCGTCACCATGTCGAAATCCATCAGCGCGCCGACCTGGCTTTCCTCCCACGACATCGCCGACTGCAACTGCTCACGCTGCTCGCCATCGAGGCGACCCATGAGTTCCTGCAGTACATCTTCGGGCAGATCCTCGGCGAGATCGGCCAGCTCCTCGGCATCGAGTTGCTCGCCGGCAGCGAGCATTTCCGGGCGGTCCATGTCCGCGAGCAGGGACTCGCGTACCGAGTCCGACACTTCGAGCAGGATCTCGCCGTCGCGATCGGCCTTGACCAGATGCCAGATTTCGAGGCGATCCGACGTCGGCAGAGCTTCAAGGATGTGCGCGATATCGGCCGGATGCAGGTCGTCAATCTCGCCCTGCAGCTCGGCCAGATGCTGGCGATGCACCAGACTCTCGACCAGGTCGCGGTGGTCGCCCTGCTGGCGATGCGCAAGGTCTTCGACCAGATGCTGGCGACGCAGCAGCTCGGTGACCCGCGCGAGCTGGGTCTGCAAGTGGCTGTGCGGCTTGCGGGTTTCGACTTCGCTCATG
>JBDSXV010000095.1:0-7260 GCA_039926025.1 Dokdonella sp. | reverse complement strand
GATGATGGCGCCGACGGACCTCGCCGGACAGAATCCTGATCCGGATCTCGCCCCCGACGTGGTCAGCAATTCCTGGGGCTGCGTGCCTGCGGAAGGGTGTACGGCGGGTGACGAGATCAAGACGGCGGTCGACAACATCGTCGCAGGAGGAATTTTCTTTGCGGCCGCTGCCGCGAACGACGGCCCGGCCTGCAGCACGATCACCGATCCTCCGGCGATCTACGACTCGGCCTTCGTCGTTGGCGCGACCACCAGCAGCAACGCGATGGCGAGTTATTCGAGCCGTGGACCAGTGATTGCCTCGACCTTGATCCGCCCCGATGCATCGGCGCCCGGTTCCAGTATTCGTTCCTCCTGGAACAATGGCGGCTACAACACCATCAGCGGCACCAGCATGGCCACACCGCATGTGGCAGGCGCGGCTGCGTTGTTGATGTCGGTGAATCCCGCATTGAAGGGGCATCCGGATCAGGTCGGAGCCCTATTGCGCAATACCGCCACGCATGGCCTGACCGATCCGTCGAATTCCGGCTGCGGTGGACTGACGATGGCGAACTGGCCGAACTACCAGGCGGGCTACGGCATCATCGACGTCAACGCCGCGGCACTGTCTGAACTGGTTGCGCCGACGCTGGATCTCGCATTCACGCCGTCCAGCGTCATGGAAAATGAGTCGAGTGCACTGACGCTGACGCTTGGAAATACGAACCCGGCTGCAGTCACCCTCAGTAGCGACCTGGTCGATGCGTTGCCCGGCGGCGTCGTCGTTGCGGCCACGCCCGATGGGTCGACGACATGCGCCAGCGGCACGCTGACGGCGGTTGCGGGGTCCAGCTCGATCACGTTATCCGCTGCGACGCAGATACCTGCCGCCGGGACCTGTACCGTAACCGTGAACGTCATGTCGACGACGGCCGGCAGCTACGAGAACTCGATCGCCGCCGGTGCCCTGCATACGCCGGTGGGCGACAATGCCACTGTGACGGCTGCGACACTGACGGTAATGATCGACGATGTGATCTTCGATGACGATTTCGAGGGCATCCCTGGCCCCTGAGGCAGGCAGCGCAACGAACGGCGGCGACGAGGGCCACACCCTCGTCGTCGCGATCTCCTCACGTGCGTTGTTCGACCTGGGCGACAGCCATGAGCTGTTCGAGCGCGATGGCGTGGATGCGTTCGCGCGCCACCAGATTGCGCGCGAAGACGAACTGCTCGCGCCCGGCATCGCGTTCCCGCTGGTGCAGAAACTGCTGCGACTCAACAGCGCTGCGCCGGCCGCGCCGCATGTGGAAGTGATCCTTCTGTCGCGCAACTCGGCAGATACCGGCCTGCGCATCTTCAATGCGATCGAGCACTATGGTCTCGATATCGCACGCGCTGCGTTCACGCGAGGCGCGCCAACTTCGCCGTACGTGCACGCGTTCGGTGCGGATCTGTTTCTATCGGCGAACCCCGAAAGCGTAGCGCAAGCCCTCGCAGCCGGCGTCGCCGCTGCGACGATCCTGCCGTCGAAGGCGCCGCAGCGGCAGTCCGACCAGCTGCGCATCGCCTTCGACGGTGACGCGGTATTGTTCGGTGACGAATCCGAGCGGATCAATGAAGAGGGCGGCATCGACGCGTTCCATCGCAACGAATCGGCGCGTGCGCGCGAGCCCTTGTCGGGCGGCCCGTTTCGCGGTTTCCTCGATGCCTTGCATCGGTTGCAGGACGCATTTCCGAGCGAGGATTCGCCGATACGCACGGCCCTCGTTACAGCGCGTTCGGCGCCGGCGCACAAGCGCGTGATCCTGACCCTGCGCGACTGGGGCGTGCGCATTGATGAGGCGCTGTTCCTCGGCGGCCGTCCGAAAGGACCGTTCCTCGAAGCCTTCGGCGCGGACATCTTCTTCGACGATTCGGCGATCAATGTCGAATCAGCGCGCCAGCATGTCGCTACCGGTCACGTGCCGCGAAAGGTCGAGCGCTGACGTCACATCGCGGCGGCGCCTAGAACGGACCTAGGGCGTGCACCTTCGCGATCAGTGCGCGACGGATATTTTCGTGCAGGGGTTTGTGCCAGTGTGCGATCAGGTGCTGATGACCCGCGTGGACGAAGCCTGCGGCGGTCGCCACTTCCAGCGCACGTGCATCGCCGCAGTGGCCGAAAAACACGTCACAGCAGTCGGCATAGCGCTCGAATGCGTATTTCAGGATCAGATACCAGATGCCGCCTGCGGCCTGGATCGCCTCACGATGTTCCGCTGCCATCAAGCGAATCGTCTCGCCTTCGCTGCACGAACCGCCCGAAAGGTAGACCTCGCCGAACGGGCGCATGTGCGAATAGCCGGCCAGGTGCAGAGCGCCTTGTGGATCGCGATACAGCGCGACCAGGTGACGCCCCACATCCGGCGGCGGCGCGTTGAACTTGCGCCGGAACAGAGCGGCGACGAGGAAATCCGCGCTGTCGATTTCGCTGATCGCGAGATAACTCCGGAGGTGCTCCGGAACAGTGTGGATCGCGTCGTGCTCCATGATCCGGGCTCCGTGGCTGGTTGCGCTAGGGTAGCGAAGCGCGTCGTTGAACAATAGCGGCCTGGCACTCGCTCGGTTCCGGTTGCTGCTTTGCGTTAGTCTTCGCGGTTCGTTTCCATCAATGCGCTCGTATCGACCGTGCACAACCCTTCGCCCCTTGCGATGCCAGCGCACTCGCGCGCCGTCGTTTTGCCGGATCGAAATTGGCGAATCGCCGGCCTCGGGTTTTGCCTGCTGATGTGGTGCCTGCACGTGGCTGCCGGCCTCAATTCCGCCGGCCTGCCGGACTTCTGGCGCGATTTTTACTGGGCGACGGCGATCGCTCACGGCGAGGCATTGCCGCTGGCCGGTCCGCCGATCTACCAGATGTTCGAGCTGGGGCCGTGGTGGTTCTACCTGCTCGCGCTGCCGGTGCGGTTGACCGGCAGCGCTGCGTTGACCATGGTGTTCATCCAGAGCCTCGCCGCGCTGAAGTACTTCCTCGCCTGGCGGATCGGCATTCGCCTCGCCGATGCGCGACTCGGCTTCGCGTTCGCGGCGAGTCTGGCGATTGCCGGCTGGTCGATGGTCGACTTGATGTTTCCGTCGCATATCGCGGTCGTCGAGACCACGTTGTTGCTGCTCGGTCTGGTCGGGTTGCGCTGCGCGAACGAATTCTCTGCACGCAACGCGATCTGGCTGGGGCTTGTCAGTGCGGCCTGCCTGCATGCCCATCCGACAACGGTACTGTACGTCGTCCTTGTCGGGGCGGGCGTGCTGTGGCGCCATCGTTCCTGGGCCGTATTCGGCTGGTTGTGCCTGGCGGCCATCATTGCGGCTGCAAGCCTGCTGCCGCCGTGGCTCAATCGTGATGCGGCTGTGGCCGGCAGTCTGAAGCCGATTGCCGACTATGTCGGCAGCGATATTGGCCTGCATCCGATGATGCGCGTTCCAGCCGTCGCGCGCGGTGTCCTGCTCGGTGGCGCCTGGTGGAGCCTGCTGCTCATGACGCCGTGGAAAATGGGGCTCGTGAAAGCGGCCTGGGGGATCTACTGCGGATGTCTTTTATTTGCCGCCGCCGGCTTGATGCTGATCCGGCGAAATGCGAAACGGTTGCTGTGGATGTGCGTGGCCGCATGCGCTGCGTTTCTGCTGCAGGTGGCGTTCGTCGTACTGTTGCGCCCGGTCACGCCTTACTGGATGGTGCCGTCGTGCCTGCCGCCGCTGGCATTGGCCATTGCGATTGGATGGTATGGGTGGTTGCAGGACGGTCGCACGCTGGTACGGGCGACGGGATCGTTCGCACTCGCGCTTTACGTCGTGCTGGCGCTGGCGCCGTATTCTTTCTGGCTGCGCGATGTGCATGATCAACGCGCGATGCCCGGCGTGAATCCGTTCGCGGACGCGATCGAGAGCAGTGACCGCTATGTGAAGGCGCAGACCTCGTTTTTCCCGGTGCGTCGGCTCGACCGGCTTGGCGATACGCTGTGTGCGCCGCACGTGCTGCATGGGTTGCTCGCGACGATCGTTGAGACGACGTTCGCGTCGACGCTGCGCAACGCTTGCGGGTATTGGCCGCAGTTGCGTTACGGCGGCGTGGAAGGGGCGGGTACGCATCTCGCCGGTCTGAGTCCGCGCGCGGCAACTGCCTCGGGCATTGCGCCTGCACGAGTGGTGTCGCGCATGGCTTTGTACGAGCGCATGCGGCCAATCGCACCGACCGCAGGTGGATTCTCGACGCGTCTGCGGCGTTTGCAGGTCAATGCCGACAGCGGCCCGCCGCCTGTCGCCCGTTCGGTATTCGACTTCGATGCGGGTGGTAGCGACGTCGTCGTACTGACCAATCGCATGCGGTTTGCGGCGCCGATGGACGTCACCTCCATCACTGCATCGGGCCGCCCGGTGCGTCTGCTCTACGAGGGCGACGGTTCATTCGTATATGGCTGCTCCGCATGCGCAACCGACGCGGATGTGCATTGGCATATCGAGCTCTTTGGCATCGCAGGCAATCTCGACTTGTTCGTGTTGCTGCACGAAGGCGCCGGCAAGGTTTCCGCGCGCTAGCCGCGTCAGCTGCAGGCGCGGAGCAGGCGCTCCAGCTCGGTCGGATCTTCCCAGTGCTGACCGCAGACGTAGCGCGGCAGGTTCCAGCGGTTCGCGTTCGCTTCGAGCGGTTGCGGCGACGTCCCGAACGCTGCGCGCAGGCGATGCTCGTGAGCATGCCGTGGCAGATATTCGCTCAACAGGTAATCGTTGCTCTCTCCATACGGATAGGCGAACAGGCTCGTGCGATGCGGTGCGAGCCGAGCATCGAGCCAGTCGCTCGCCTGGCGGATTTCCGCGTCGGCGTCGGCATGGCTGTCGATCGTTTGGAACGTGCCCTTGCGCTGTTCACGCTGGACCGTCATCGGCAAGGTGTGATGGTTGTGGTCCCAGCTGTGGCTCTCGATCGCGATCAGCCCTTCGCCTTGCGCGGCCGGCCACCAGTCATCGCTCCACCAGCCGCGCCCGACGAGGCAGGTTTTGTCGAGTGTCGAACGCGCGTCGGGCGATACGATCACGAAGCTGGTTGCATGCACGTCGACGCCGGTTTCAGCGGCGAAGTCGCGCAGGACGCCGGCGAAGCTTCGCTGCATCCCCCAGCTCGCGTGGTCGATATCGTGCCAGTCGAACCACGAACCGTCGTCGAAACTCAATGCAATCGAATGTTCGACCGCGGAGGCTGGCGCATCGCCCAGCAGTACGTCGACGACGCGTGCCAGGGGCACGATACGCAAGCCGTATCGGCGGATCGCGCGCAGATCCTGCGCGAGCGCGACGTGGTCGTTGCTGGCGTAGTCGTTGCCGCTGACGTTGTTCGAATGGTAGGTGAGGACGGGAACGCGCATGGCTGGGTTCAAATCGGTCATCCAAGCATAGGCCAGCCGACCGATCTGCGGCCATTGGGCGCATGGCCGAGCACTGGCAAGCCCGCTACAATAGCGCGCTTTGCCCCGCGCCCGGACCCCATTCCCATGCCTGCCATCCAGTTGAATCCGACCGATCTCTACGACATCCGCTCGTTGCTCTCCGACGAAGAGCGCATGGTGCAGGACGCCGTTGCCCGCTTCACCGACGAGCGCGTGCTGCCGATCATCGGCGATTGCTTCGACAAGGGGCGCTTCCCGACCGAGCTGATCCCCGAGATGGCCGATCTCGGCCTGCTCGGCTCGTCGCTGCCGGTGGAATATGGTTGCGCCGGCATGAACGGCGTGAGCTACGGTCTGGTGTGCCAGGAACTGGAACGCGGCGATTCGGGCATCCGCAGCTTTGCTTCGGTGCAGTCGTCACTGTGCATGTATCCGATCTACGCCTACGGTTCCGAGGAGCAGCGCAAGCGCTGGCTGCCGGACATGGCCGCGGGCAAGGTGATCGGCTGCTTCGGCCTGACCGAGCCGCATGGCGGTTCCGATCCGGCCAACATGAAGACGAATGCGAAGAAGGATGGCGCCGACTGGATCCTCAACGGCGCCAAGATGTGGATCACCAACGGCAATCTCGCGCACATCGCGATCGTGTGGGCGCAGACCGATGACGGCATCCAGGGCTTTGTCGTCGAAAAGGACATGCCCGGTTTCAGCGCGCAGGAAATCCACAAGAAAATGAGCTTGCGCGCGTCGGTGACGTCGGCGCTGTTCTTCGACAACGTGCGCGTGCCGGAAGCCAATCGCCTGCCCAACGTGAAAGGACTCAAGGGTCCTCTCGGCTGCCTGACGCAGGCACGCTACGGCATCACCTGGGGTCCGATCGGCGCTGCGATCGCGTGTCTTACCGAAGTCGTCGAGTACTCGAAGAACCGCATTCTGTTCAACCGCCCGCTTGCCGCGAATCAGGCTGTGCAGCTCAAGCTTGCCGACATGGCGCGCCGGATCACGATGGCGCAGTTGTTGTCACTGCAGCTGGGCCGCTTGAAGGATGCGGGCAAGATGCAGCCGACCCAGGTGAGCCTCGCGAAGTGGAACAACTGCCGCATGGCCATCGACATCGCCCGCGAAGCACGCGACATCCTCGGCGGCGCAGGCATCACGACGGAGCATTGCCCGATCCGTCACGCACTCAATCTGGAATCGGTGATCACGTATGAGGGCACCGAGACCGTGCATCAGCTCGTGGTCGGTCGAGAATTGACGGGTATCAACGCGTTCTGACGAGGGCTGAAGATGCGTCGCTGGTTACTGTGCTGCGTATTCTCCGGGATGTCTGCTCTGTGCGGGTGCGCGCCGGTGCAGACGTTTACGAAGGCCCAGGTTCCTCGAGGTGCGACGATTGGCATCCTGTCGACGCTGCAGTCGGAACTCACGAACGCCCATGTAGGCGTAACCGCTTTCACGACATTCAACAAACGACTGGCGAACGACTGGAAGCTGGACGAAACCGGCCTTCGCGACGCACGCTCGTTGCTCCAAAGCGCGGGCTATCGATTGGTCGATATTCCTCTCTCCGCGGACCTGCGCGATGCACTGCGTCGAGAGGAAGACCGTTCGTCATTGAATGATAGCGGTCTCGACGGCCGGTGGTCGGCGCGCTATGCGGAAATCCTGCACGACAATCACCTGGATGCGCTCGTGGTGCTGCGTGAGGAAATACAACGCGATCGCCCAGAAAGCAGCAACGGGTGGCATGGCTATGGTCTGTTTTCGGGAAACATCGCCGAATTGTTCGTGACTGCCACGGCAGACGTGATTGCGGGCTCGCCAATCCATCGCACGATCGCCTGGTGCGTCGTTG
>JBDSXV010000094.1:0-5447 GCA_039926025.1 Dokdonella sp. | reverse complement strand
CCGCGCTGCGCCGGTGCGTGGTGGCCGACGACCGACTTCCACGAAGGTTTCGTGCTCTGGCGCGGTATTGGCGTGAACTATGAGGGCGGCGTGCTTGACGGGGCCGCACGCGCGGCCATTCAAGTGACGCACCGCATTGGCGCGCTTATCGTGTTTGGCCATGTCATGGCAACGGCGCTGCTCGCCTGGCGCCGCGGGTTGCGCGGAATCGGCGCGCTGCTTGCGCTCCTGCTCTGTTGTCAGGTCGCACTCGGCATCGCGAACGTGAAGCTGTTGCTGCCACTGCCGGTCGCAACAGCACACAACGGGGGCGCTGCGTTGCTGCTGCTCTGCCTCGTCGCGCTGCTCGTGCGCACGCAAGCCCGCTTGCCCGAAGCGACCGCGCTGTTCTCGCGCCCGCGTGCTGGCATAGTGTGAGCCTGTGAAAAGCCGCTCCCTCTTCAGTCGGTACGTCGAACTGACCAAGCCGCGTGTCGTCGCGCTGATCGTATTCACCGCGATCATCGGGATGTTCCTCGCCGTGCCTGGTCTGCCGCCATTGCGTCAGTCGGTTGCAGGCTTCATCGGCATCTGGCTCGCTGCTGCATCCGCCGCGGCTCTCAATCACCTGATCGACCAGCGCATCGACAAACTGATGGCGCGCACGTCGCAGCGCCCGCTGGCGACCGGCACGCTGACACCGCTTCAGGTGCTCGTGTTCGCGCTGACTCTTGGCGCGTTGTCGATGGCCATCTTGATCGTCCTGGTGAATACGTTGACGGCGGTGCTGACGTTCGCCTCGCTGATCGGCTACGCGGTCGTCTACACCGCGTATCTGAAGCGTGCGACGCCGCAGAACATCGTGATCGGCGGTGCGGCTGGCGCGGCGCCGCCGGTGCTCGGCTGGGTCGCGGTGACCGGCCATGTACATCCGTATGCGCTGCTGCTGTTCCTGATCATCTTCATCTGGACGCCGCCGCATTTCTGGGCGCTGGCGATTTTCCGTCGTGAAGACTAGTCGCGCGCGCAGGTGCCGATGCTGCCGGTGACGCACGGCGTCGTCTACACGCGCTGGCATGTGCTGTTCTACACGGTGCTGCTGCTCGTGATCACGGTGCTGCCGTACCTGACCGGGATGAGCGGCCTGTTCTATCTTGGCGGCGCACTCGTGCTCGGTGCGGGTTTCCTCTACTACGCGATACGCCTGCTCAATCCGCCGAACGAATTCTTCGCGATGCGCGTATTCAACTATTCGATCATCTACCTGATGGCCTTGTTCGCCTTCCTGCTGGTCGATCACTATCTGACTTCGGCGGCGCCAGGCAGCAGTGCCATGCTGCTGCAGAAGGTGGCCTGACGGCCGGCACCTTCAGCTTCGGTGCTTCGTGCCCCGATCGCATGGCCGCCATCATCGGTCGATTGCCGCTTCCCAGCGTGCTGCGCCCGGATTAACGTAGGCGCCTTTCCCGCCTCCGGAGCCCGTCATGACCAGCGTCTACGACTTCAGTGCAAAGACCATCGATGGTGCGGAGCAGAAGCTCGACACCTATCGCGGCAAGACGATGCTGATCGTCAATGTGGCGTCCAAATGCGGATTCACGCCGCAGTACACAGGCCTCGAAGCGCTGTACGAGAAATTCAAGGGGCAAGGCCTGGTCGTGCTCGGATTTCCTTGCGATCAGTTTGGCCATCAGGAACCCGGCGACGAAGCGGAGATCAAGAACTTCTGTTCGCTGACCTATGACGTCAAGTTCCCGATGTTCTCCAAGGTCGAGGTCAACGGAGCGAACACACACCCGCTCTACAAGTACCTCAAGCACGAGGCCAAGGGGCTGCTCGGCAGCGAGGCGATCAAGTGGAACTTCACCAAATTCCTCGTCGACAAGGACGGTGCCGTGGTGAAGCGCTACGCGCCGACGGATACGCCGGAGTCGATCGGCAAGGACCTCGCCAAGAAGCTCTGAGCCGATGAGCACAGAAGCCGCGGCCACCATGCGGTATCGAACCGCAGACGCGCTGGACCGCAAGGACGTGCGCACGCTCACGCTCGCCGCCCTTGGCGGCGCGCTCGAGTTCTACGACTTCATCATCTTCGTGTTCTTCGCGAATTCGATCGGCCAGCTTTTCTTCCCGCCCGACACGGACGACTGGTTGCGCCAGTTGCAGACCTTCGGCTTGTTTGCAGCAGGGTACTTTGCGCGCCCGCTTGGCGGCATCCTGATGGCGCATTTCGGCGATCGCGAAGGGCGTAAACGCATGTTCATGCTGAGCGTGCTGATGATGGCCTTGCCGACGCTTGCGATCGGCCTGATGCCGACCTACGCGACGATTGGCTACGCAGCACCCCTCGCCTTGTTGCTGCTGCGCATCCTGCAAGGCGCCGCGGTGGGTGGCGAAGTGCCGGGTGCATGGACCTTCGTCGCCGAGCACGTGCCGCCCCGGCGCATCGGTTTCGCCTGTGGCACGCTGACCGCCGGGCTGACCGCCGGTATCCTGCTCGGCTCCTTGATCGCGACCGCGATCAACCGCGGCCTCGGAGCGGATCAGGTGCTCGCGTTCGGCTGGCGCATTCCCTTCCTGCTCGGTGGCGTGTTCGGCGTCTGCGCGGTGTTCCTGCGCCGCATGCTCGCCGAGACGCCCGTGTTCGAGGAGCTGCGTCGCCGCCGCGCGCTGGCGCAAGGACTGCCGTTGAAAACGGTGTTGACCGACCATCGGCGCGCTGTCGTGCTATCGATGTTGCTGACGTGGCTGCTGACCGCGGCCATTGTCGTGGTGATCCTGCTCACGCCACAGCTGATCCAGAAGCTGTTCGCGATACCTGCGGCGATGGCGCTGTCAGCCAATAGCGTGGCGACGTTCGCGTTGACGATCGGCTGCATTGCATTCGGCCTGCTGGCGGACCGCATCGGCGCGGTGCGCGCATTGATGATCGGCTGCGTCGCTGTACTCGTGTCGACGCTTGCGCTGTATTTCGGCTTGGCTCGCTCGCCGGATCATCTGTACGCGTTGTACGCCGTGGCCGGCTTTTGCGTCGGCACGGTCGGCGTGATCCCGGTTCTGCTGGTGCAGATGTTCCCGGCGCCGGTGCGCTATTCGGGCATTTCGTTTGCCTACAATGTTGCCTACGCCGTGTTCGGCGGTTTGACGCCGCAGCTCGTCACGCTCGCGGTGCAGCGCGAGCAGCTCGCCCCAGCGTATTACGTTGCGGCGCTGTGCGTGGTCGGCCTGGTTGTCGCGCCGCTGGCCGGGCGCAGCGTGGTGAAGTTGGATACGTCGCCAGCCATGGCGTGAGCGGCGCGCCGCCGCGATAATCGTCCGATGAAAAACGACACGTGCGACGCAGTCCTGATCGGCGGGGGCCACAACGGCCTGGTCTGCGCCGCCTATCTGGCCAAGGCCGGGCTCAAGGTGACGGTGCTGGAAAAGCGCGACGTCGTCGGTGGCGCCGCGGTCACGGAGGAATTCCATCCCGGCTTCCGCAACTCGGTGGCCGCCTACACGGTGTCCCTGCTGCAACCGAAAGTGATCGCCGATCTCGATCTCGCGGCGCACGGTTTGCGCATCGTCCAGCGCAAGCTCAACAATTTCCTGCCGCTGCCTGACGACCGTTACCTGGCAATAGGTGCAGGTCGCACCCACGAGGAAGTCGCGAAGTTTTCGCGTCGCGATGCCGAGCGATTGCCCGAATATGAGCGCCGTCTCGATGCGATCGCCGATGTGTTGCGCGCGGTGGCGCTGGAGCCGCCGCCGAATGTCACCGAAGGCGGCTGGTTGAAGGCGCTGCCGGAACTGCTGCGCGCGGGCAAGCTGGGTCGTCGCGTGAATGCACTCGATGCGACGCTGCGTACCGATCTGCTCGACCTGTTTGCGGTGTCGGCGGCCGAATACCTCGATCGTTTCTTCGAGAGCGAGCCGATCAAGGCGGTGCTCGGCTTCGACGGCATCGTTGGCAACTACGCGAGTCCGTACACGCCGGGTAGCGCTTACGTGCTGTTGCACCACGTGTTCGGCGAGGTGAACGGGGTCAAGGGTGCCTGGGGCCATGCGATGGGCGGCATGGGCGCGATCACGCAGGCGATGGCGAAGTCGGCCGTGGCTGCCGGCGTGGATATCCGCATCGGCACGGGCGTGCGCGAGATCATCACGGAAAAGGGGCGCGCGGTCGGCGTCGTCACCGACAGGGGCGAAACGCTACGTGCGCGTGCGGTCGTCGCCAACGTGAATCCGAAACTGCTGTACGAACGCCTGCTCGATCCCGCGGTCGTGCCGGCGCCGACACGCGAACGCATGGCGAACTGGCGTTGCGGGTCGGGTACCTTCCGCATGAATGTCGCGCTGAGCGAGCTTCCGCGCTTCCGCGCCTTGCCGCAGCCGGGTGATCACCTGACCGCGGGGATCATCATTGCGCCGAATCTGGACTACATGGATCGCGCCTACCTCGATGCACGTGCGCAGGGCTGGTCGAAGGAGCCGATCGTCGAGATCCTGATTCCATCGACACTCGATGACTCATTGGCACCGAAAGGCCAGCACGTCGCAAGCTTGTTCTGCCAGCACGTGGCGCCCGTGTTGTCCGACGGCAGATCCTGGGACGCTCATCGCGACGAAGTCGCGGACCTGATGATCGCGACGGTCGATGCCTATGCACCCGGCTTCAAGGAATCGGTGCTCGGACGGCAGATCAAGAGCCCGCTCGATCTCGAACGCGATTTCGGCCTGCTCGGCGGGGACATCTTCCACGGCGCTCTGAGCTTGAACCAGTTGTTCAGCGCGCGCCCGATGCTCGGCCAGGCGAATTATCGCGGCGCGTTGCCGGGGCTCTATCTTTGTGGCGCCGGCACGCACCCGGGCGGCGGTGTCACCGGCGCGCCGGGACACAACGCAGCGCGCGCCATTATTGCGGACCTGCGCTGAGCGCTCAGCCCTGGGGGGCGGCGTCGTTTGCCTCGGTTGCCGTATCCGCCGAATCGGGCGCATCGGTGCCGTCTGCATTCTTTTTCGATTGCTTCTTCAGGCGCTTCTCGTCCTGCTTCTTCTTCTTCGCGATGTCGCGCTGACGTTTGTCGAAGTTGTAGTTGGGTTTTGCTGCCATCGAGATCTCCGCTGGTGTCGGGATGTGCGCGTAGGTGCGCAGGGTGAATGTACACAAAAAAACCCCGGGCATTGCGGCCCGGGGTTTTGGTGTTACTACGAAGCAGGTGGCTTACGCGACCTGGACTTCGTCAGCCTGCATGCCCTTCTGGCCCTGCACGGCGATGAAGCTGACGCGCTGGCCTTCAGCGAGGCTCTTGAAACCCGCGCCCTGGATGGAGCGAAAATGCACGAAAAGATCCGGGCCGCTTTCCGGCGTGATGAAGCCGAAACCCTTCGCATCGTTGAACCACTTGACGGTACCGTTCTGGCGATTTGCCATGACTAACTCCTGACACTCAAAAAGGAAATTACGCGACCAAGGACCCCCGGGTCGA
>JBDSXV010000093.1:0-3447 GCA_039926025.1 Dokdonella sp. | reverse complement strand
GCCTGCTCGGCGTGCCGTACCCGCAACGTCGCCTCGTCGAAGCGCAGCATGCGGGGGGCGTGTCGGGCTTCATCCGCAGCGCGGTGCAATACGTGTTTCGCCAGCTGCCTCTCGCCGACAACTATTTTTGGCACGTCTACATGACCGGTCGCTACCGGCGCGACTGCTGCCCCGAGTACCTCAAGGAGGACAACTTCGAGCGCCTCAAGGCAGGTCTCGTCGAGCGCATCGAATGGCACACGACCACGGTCACCGAGTTCCTTCAATCGCACGACGAGCCGATCTCGCGCTTCGTCCTGCTCGACCACATGGACTGGATGAGTTCCTACCATCCGCAAGCCCTGGTCGAGGAATGGGAGGCGATCCGGCGGCGCGCCAGTCCGGGCGCGCGCATCCTGTTGCGCAGTGCGCACGCGCATCCGGCCTATCTCGATGACATCCGCATCGGTCCTCAACGCACGCCGCTGCGTGTCGCTTTTCGCTTCATGGACGAGGTCGCTGACGCGCTGCAGGCGCGCGATCGTGTGCATACCTACGCCGGTTTCATGATTGCCGATGTCCCGGTTTGACGCGCTGCGTGGCGATGTCGCCGTGCTTGCGCGTCTCGCGCGCGGAATGCCGCGTGCGTCGTCGCATGCACAGGCGCTGGGCACCTTCTATGGCGCGCAGTCCGCGCACTACGACCGCTTCCGCGAACGCCTGTTGCAGGGGCGCGCGGAACTGATCGGCAGCCTCGAATTGCCGCCGCAGGCGCGCGTGGTCGAACTCGGCGGCGGCACCGGTCGCAATGCGGAATTCTTTGGCGAGCGTCTGGCGCAGATCGAATCGATCACGATCGTCGACCTGTGCGCGCCCTTGCTCGCGCGGGCCCGTGCGCGCGCCGTGCGCATCGCGCAACTGCGCACGGTCGAGGCGGATGCGACGACATGGCAACCAGCCGAACCTGTGGACGCCGTGATTCTTTCGTACGCGCTGACGATGATTCCCGACTGGCGCGCGGCGATCGAAAATGCGATTTCGATGCTGAAACCTGGAGGCATGCTCGGCGTCGTGGATTTCTACGTGTCGCAGGCCGGGGCGAAAGGCGTGCGACACGGTGCATTCACGCGACGCTTCTGGCCAGCCTGGTTCGCCCACGACGGCGTTCGCTTGAATGAACAGCATCTACCGATGTTGCGGCGGCGGTTGTCGGACCACGAGATCTTCGAAGCGCGCGCAGCCGTCCCCTATATGCCGTTCGGGCGTGTACCGTACTTTCGCTTTGTGGGTCGCAACGCTGGCTGACTCCGCGTGCGTGGTCTCAGGCGCTGACCTGATCCAGGCGCTCGATATCTTCCGCCGACAACTTCACCCGGGTTGCACCCGCGATATCTTCGACCTGCTCGACGCTGGTCGCGCTTGCGATCGGAGCGCTGATGCCGTCGCGCGCCATCAGCCACGCAAGTGCGATCTGCGCCGGCGTTGCCGTGTGTCGACGTGCGACATCGTCGAGTGCGGCCAGCACGCGCAGGCCGCGACCATTGAGGAACTTGCCGACCGCGCCGGCGCGCGTGACGCTTTTGCCGAGATCGTCTTCGTTGCGGTACTTGCCGGTCAGGAATCCGCTGGCCAGAGAGTAGTAGCTGATCACGCCGATCTGCTGATCGCATACCAAGGGTTCGAGTTCGTCCTCATATGCCTTGCGCGAAACAAGGTTGTACTCCGGTTGCAGCACTTCATAGCGTGGAAGGCCCGATTTCGCGCTGACATCGAGTGCCTCGGCGAGACGGGCACCGCTGTAGTTGGATGCACCGATCGTGCGCACCTTGCCCTGTTCGATCAGGCGTGCGAACGCCCCGAGCGTATCGGCCAGCGGAACCGATGGATCGTCCTCGTGCGCGAAATACACATCGATCGTGTCGACCTGCAACCGCTGCAACGATTCCTCTGCCGCCGCCTGGATCGTTGCCGGCGCGAGGCCCTTGTGGCGGCTCCACTTCGCAACCTTCGTCGCAATCACGACGCGTTCGCGCTTGCCGCTCTGGGCAAGCCACTTGCCGATGATCGTTTCGGATTCGCCGCCCTGATTGCCGGGAGCCCATGCCGAATAGGCATCGGCGGTGTCGATCAGATCGAGGCCTGCATCAACGAACGCGTCGAGTATCGTAAACGACGTTGCTTCGTCGACGTTCCAGCCGAATACATTGCCGCCGAGCGCGAGTGGCGCGACATGAATGCCGGACTTGCCGAGTGGTCGTGGATTCATCGAGGTGCTCCCGTTGCGCGATCGAACACAGGATCCACGGGCAACGGTGACGATTCAAGAGCTCTCGCCGCTCACGCGGCGGGCGGCGGTTTGCCATCGCGCGGCATGAATGCGCCGCGGCGTGTCGGAATCAGGAAAGGCCGCTTGGACGCTTGGCACCGGCAAAACGCTTGGCCCAGTAGGCCTCGCCGAGATTGCTGATGCTGACGCTCTTGCCGGTCGACGGCGAATGGATGAAGCGGCCGTTGTCGAGATAGATGCCGACATGCGAAATGCGCTTGCCGCGCGTGCGGAAGAACACCAGGTCGCCGGTCTTCATGTCGCTGCGGTCGACCTTTGCGCCGGCGAGGAACTGGCTCGCCGAATCGGAAGGCAGGTCCTGCTGCAGCGTGTGGCGGAATACATAGCGTACAAAGCCGCTGCAATCGAAGCCTGTCGACGGTTCGCGACCGCCACGGCGATAGCGGATATCGCGCAGGGTCACCGCGAAGTCGGCCAGCAGCTGGCGCAAGCCGGTACGCGTCGGCGAAATATCTGCAGGAGCAGCCGCGAGTTCGGAAATTGCGAGCAGGCTGCCGGAAAGAGGGGCTGCGGTCGTCGCGAGCGCCGATGGTGCATCCATTTCCCACGCTCGGATATCGACACCGGATTCCGGCAGGGCCCAGGCGGAGCCGGTGAAGGACGCCAGAAAAGCGAGCGAAAACAAGACCTTCATTCGCTTGAATGGCATGGTTGGCGCTCCCCTTCAGAATAAAACAAGGGGAACCGAACACTCAGCCCACCCCCGTGGAGGAGCGAACTTAGCAAACGCGTTTCATCGAGTTGTTTGGCTGGCGTTAAGCTGAACCCGATTTTGCAAAATAGTGCGACGCAGTTCCGGGTACGACTGTCGGGTCCGCGGCGGAATCGGCCCGCAGGAAGCTGCTAGGCGCCGGCAAGCTCTTGGCTGAGACCCAATGCCGTGGCCGCCGGGGCCAGGATTTCGTCCGTCCACAGCGCGTACTGGGCGGCCGACGGGTGCAGCCCGTCCTTGACCAGCATCGTGCTCGCGTCGCCCGCTTCGCGCGAGGCGGCGGTGACATCGACGAAGCTGACGCCGCGTTCATTCGAGCTTTCACGCGCAGCGGCGTTATAGGCGTCGATGTCGACGCCGACCTTGGCCGCATCGCGGGATTGCGCATGGGCAAAGCCGGTAACGCCCC
>JBDSXV010000092.1:0-5700 GCA_039926025.1 Dokdonella sp. | reverse complement strand
GACAACTTGCGCGTCTGCGGACGCGACTTGCCAAGACGCCACTGCCGGGCTTTTTCGCCTGGTGGGGTACCCAGTTGCTTGCCTGCATGCCGGCGCGCTGGCGCACTGTGCTGGCCGAACGCTCCGAATCGCTCGTTCTCGACTTGCGTAGCGACGAAATTCTGGTGTGGCGTGAGAGCGGCGAGGTGATGAGCGAATATGCGCGCATTCGGCGCGATTTGCCGCCTGAAGTGCAGACCGCCGAATTCCAGCGCCTGCGCACGGCGATCGACGATCCGATGGTGCAGACCGTGTTCTGCATCCCGGCCGAACGCGTGCTCACGCGAACCCTCAGCCTGCCGGTCGCGGCAGAGGACAACCTGCGTCAGGTTCTTGGTTTCGAAATGGACCGACAGACGCCGTTCAAGGCGGACCAGGTTTATTTCGACAGCCGAGTGCTTGGGCACGATGCCAGCGGTCGCAATGCACAAGTGGAGTTGGTGCTGATTCCACGCGGCCAGCTAGATCAGGAGCTTTCTGCATTGCCTGCAGCGGCAGCGGACCTCGACGGTGTCGACAGCTGGCGCAGCATGCCCGGTGCGGGTCGACGCCATACCAACCTGCTGCCGCCGGAGCGCCGCGCGCGCCGGCGCAATCTGCGTCTGCCGCTCAACCTCGGTCTGGCCGTGCTCGCGTTGATCCTGCTCGTCATGGTCATGGACGAATCGCTCGCCAATCGCGCCATCGCCGTCGAATCAATGCGTGCGGAAGTCGAGAAGGCAAATACCGAAGCGAAGCAAGTGGCAGCGCTGAAGAAAACGCTGGCGGATTCGATTGCTGGCGCCAATTTCCTGACCGATCGCAAACGGAAGGGGCCGTTGATGGTCGCGCTCATCGACGACCTCAGCAAACGCCTGCCCGACGATACCTATCTGGAACGCCTGCAGATCGAGAACAAGCAGGTGCAGTTGCAGGGGCAGGCGCGCGAGGCAGCCAAGCTCATCGCGGTGCTCGGAGCGTCCCCTTGTCTGGGCAATCCGGGCTTTCAGGGTCAGGTGCAGCCGGATCCGCGCACGAGCAAGGAACGTTTCCAGATCAATGCGGACCTGAAGGAATGCAGCCCGGCGCCGGTACCGAAAGCCGCGGCGCCCGCAGCCGCTGCGAAGCCGGCCGACGTGAAGCGCGGGGATTCGATCAAGACCGATGCGATCAAGAAGGACGAGATCAAGCAGGATGCGCCGAAGGATGGCGCGATGAAGTCGCCGGTGGAAACGCCGAAGACAACGCCCGCAGCGAAACCGCTGCTGGATATGCGCGCAAAGCCGGCAGCGGGCACCATTCCGCCAGGCGCAAATGCGCTCAAGGCGGCCCCGAAGCAGGATGCGGAGGCGAAGCATGGCAGCAAGTAGATTCCTGCCGAAGGATGGACGCCTGCTTGCCGTCGTCCTGTTACTGATCGTGTTGGCGCTGGTGTATCTGGTGGGTATCCATTGGTGGTTCGTTGCGCCGCAGTTGCAGCTGTCGAGCGACATGCAGGATCTGCGCGAGCAGCAGTTGCGCTATCGCCAGACAACGGCGGAGAAGCCCGAGATCGACAAGCGTCTGGCCGAGGTCAAGGCGTATGAACAGGGAAATCAGGCCTTTCTGCCCGAGACCGATGCAAACGCTGCATCTGCAGCGCTGATCCAGCGTTTGACGCAGGCGATGAACGGGAAGGGGGAGAAGCATTGCCAGAATGTCGGAACCCAGAGTTACACGGGCAGCGAGGAAGAACTGTACAAACGCGTCACCGTGCAGGCGCGTTTGAAATGCGATCTCGAGCCGCTGGCGGCGATTCTCTACGATCTCGAGAACGGCAAACCTTATCTGTTCGTTGACCAAGTCATGATCTACAAGCAGCAGAGTTACACGCCGCCCGGCGCGAAGGTTGCGCCGGTTCCCCTCGACGTGCGCTTCAACCTGTCGGGTTATCTGCGCCAGCCGGGCAAGGTAAAATGAACGTCAAGGTGGCGCGACTTGCGACCAAGGGGCTCGCTGGAATCTGCGGCATGTTGCTGCTGTTCCTCATCGTGCAGTACAGCGGATACGGGCGCGGTTATCGCTGGGCCGCCGACGTCGAAGACGACGCCGGCAAGACGACGTTCGGCACGATTGACAGCAAGCCGGTCAGCCTTCCGCCAGCGTCTTCGTTCGCGGACATCCAGGCGCGTCCATTGTTCAACGAGGACCGCAAGCCCGGGCCGGCCGACGCCGGCGACGGCGACGTGGGGCCGCCACCAAGCCCGCTCAATATCGCCTTGACCGGCGTCATTCTCGATGACGCCCATCACGTGAGAATTGCCATGCTGCAGGACAAGACGCGGAACCAAGCGGTTGCGCTGAAGGTCGGAATGCCTCTGGAAGGCGACCAGGCCAGCTGGACCCTGATCGAAGTCAAACCGCGCGGCGCCGTGTTCCGCAGCGCGGCGAACGAAACCAGCGAAGTCGAACTGGAAACCTCGGTTGTGGCAGCACCGGCTCGTCCGGGTGTGCGTCCGCCCAATTCGCCCCAAGGCAGGCCGCCGACGGGTACGCCACCGGTCAACAAAGGGCAAGATGCCAGTTCCGATCTCGCTCGTCGTATCGAAGATCGCCGCAAGCAAATGCGTGAAGACGCCGAGCGCCTGCGCAATGGCGACACCGGAAAACCCGCGACACCGAAGAAGTAATGGAGTAGCCACGTGCGATCGAGATTGACCACCCTTTTCATGGCCTTCGGCATCGCGCTGCTGGCCGGTTGCGCCACGCCCGCGACCAAGGACACACGTGCGCCCGACAGCGACATTCTGACCGCCGACACGATTCTGAAACCAGCGCCGCCGATCGAGACCCATGATGGTCTGAGCGGTATCTCTGTTTCGCCGAACGCGAGCGCGCATCGGCCTGCGCCGAAACCCGAAATTGAAACGGGCACCGGCAAGTTCTTCAAGCAGCAGCCGGCGGCGGCGACCGCCAGCGGTGGCGAAGGGCAGGTCACGTTCAATTTCGAGAACCAGCCCATACAGGCGGTGGTCAAGGCAATCCTTGGCGACATGCTGGAAGAAAACTACACGATTGCGCCGAATGTCGGCGGCAACGTTACTTATTCGACTTCGCGTCCGATCCGTCGCGAAGATGCGATGCCGGTGCTGGAAATGCTGTTGTCGTGGACGGGCAATGCGCTCGTGCGCGAAGGTGGCCGCTACACGGTGCTGCAGAGCAAGGATGCGATCGCGGGCAAACTGACGCCGCGTATCACCGCGAGCCAGCAACCTGGCTACGCGCTGCGCATCTTCCCGCTGAAATATATCTCGGCGAGCGAAACCGCGAAGCTTTTGAAACCTTATGCGAAGGCCGATGCGTTCGTCAGTATCGATCCAAATCGTAGCCTGCTCGTGCTTGCCGGCACGCCATCGGAACTGGACAACTACCAGCGCACGATCGACACCTTCGACATCGACTGGATGACGGGCATGTCTATCGGTGTGTTCACCATGCAACATGTCGAAGTCTCCAAGCTGATGCCGGATCTGGAGAAGATCTTCGGGACCGCGGGTGAGTCGCCCCTTGCAGGAATGTTCCGCTTCATGCCGATCGAGCAGACCAATGCGATTGTTGTGATCACGCCGCAGCCGGCTTACCTGAAGGAAGCTGAGGAATGGCTGACCCGACTTGATCGTGGCGGCGCGGAGAATTCGACCCAGTTGTACGTCTACAACGTCAAGAATCTCAAGGCTTCTGACTTGACCGACTACCTCAACGAGATATTTCTCGGCAATTCAGGCGGCGGCTCGCGTCGCAGCAGCACGTCCGGCAAGGTCGGTCAGGGGTTGAGGCCGATCACGATAGGTGGACTTGGCGGCAGCGGCGGCGGCGGCATGAACTACAAGAATTCCTTGCGCCCGCAATCCGCGCAGGAAAAGACGACGCCTGCAGCGACGCCAGCGGCAGCATCCGCTGGAACCAACAAGGATTCCGATATCCGCATCTCGGCAATCGAGGAAAATAACCAACTAATGATTATGGCGACGCCGTACGAATGGGACAACATCCAGTCGGCGATCCGCAAGCTCGATGTGGTTCCGCTGCAAGTGCAGATTGAAGTTAGGATTCTGGAAGTCAGCCTTACCGGAGATCTGAATCTCGGGGTGCAGTGGTACTTGGCGGGGTTGATCGGAACAGCCCCAGGTTCGGCCCAGGCCAATGGGCAGTACTCCTATCCTGACTTCACTGGCAACTCGCACGATCGTCATCGAGCATCTCTCGGCGCGACCAAGAACGGAGCAACGCCCTCGTTGGGTGGCTTTTTCTACTCGTTCCTCAACAAAAATTTCGAAGTGGCGATCAATGCTCTTGAAACCTCGGGCGTTGCCAAGACGCTTTCCGCACCGTCGCTCGTTGTAGCCAACAACCAAGAAGCCAGCATCAATGTGGGGCAGCAGATTCCTGTTGTGCAGACCTACTACAACGGACTCGGCGTTGCGGGAACGGGAACGGGGACCGGCGGAGTGGGAACGGGCCTCGGAACTACCGGTTCCGTTCAATATTTGAATACCGGCGTGCAGCTCTCGGTTACGCCGCGCGTGAACCCGGGTGGTTTGGTCTACCTCGACGTGCAGCAGGAGGTTAGCAATCCGGGGACGCCTTCGACGGATGGCGCGAATCCGCCGATCAATCAGCGTCAGATCCAGACCCAAGTGGCCGTACAGAGTGGCGAAACTGTGCTCCTTGGCGGTTTGATCTCGGAAAACAAGGGTGACAGTGCGCAGAGCTTGCCGGGAATCGCGCGAGTGCCAATTTTGCGAAATCTGTTCGGAAGCACGACGACTCACCGCGATCGCACGGAATTAATCGTGCTAATTACCCCACGCGTCGTTTCCAGTGTCGACGAAACGCGCCAGATGACCGCAGATTATGCGCGTCAGTTCGAATCGCTGATTCCGTTGCGTAAAAACCAGGCGGCTACCAGCAATTCCACGCCTCTTGCGCCCCATGCCCCAGCAGAAACATATCTCGCTCCTGAAAACCCGAAATCGCAAGAGGATCTGCCGCGTGACCACTAATTTCCTGAAATCCTCCGTCGCGCTCGCGCTCATGGTTCTGCTGCTTGGCCTCGCCGGCTGCGCAGACAAGACGAATGCAGACAATGTCGATCGCCGCTCCGTCGAGCGTTGGAATTTCCTGATTGCGCATCAGGGCGAGAAGGCTTACGACTATCTGACGCCCGGATTCCGCTCGACGCAGGATCGCGAAACTTACGCCACGGCGATGAACAATCGGCCGTTGCAATGGAAGTCAGCCAAGTTCAAGCACAAGGAATGTGACGGAGACCGCTGCAAGGTCGATATCGATGTGACTTACTTGCTTATCATGCCGGGCGCGATGGGCAAGCCGGTAGAATCCACCAGTGTGCAGAGCGAAACCTGGATCCTGGTCAAGGGAGAGTGGTTTTTCTTGCCCAAGTAATTGAATTCGTTGCCAGGTTTGGGCGGGAACCAGGGGGATTGCACGCCTCTTTCCTTTGCCTTAACATGGCGGCGCTGTTGCCTGACCTCGCCCGTGCCCAATGGGCATGCTTCTATCGGAGCGAGGTCGGCGGTAAAGCAATAAAGCCCTGTGGTTAAATTTAGGAGTGTTGCGATGAAGAGAAACAACTTGACGACTGCTGTCGTCGCCGGTATCGCTGGCGTCGCTGGCTTCGCG
>JBDSXV010000091.1:0-14278 GCA_039926025.1 Dokdonella sp. | reverse complement strand
GCTGGTAGATCGCGCACTGGTGGAAGATCGACGAACTCTCTTCGGCCACGCCGACGATGGCGATCTTGCTGCCCGGCCGCACGACGATCGCGTTGCCTTCATCGGAGCCGCGCGGCACCAGATTGGTGTTGAAGATATTGAAGGTCCAGCCGAGCACGCTGTTGATGCGGATCGCAAGGATCGCTTCATCGACGTTCTCTTGGCCATCGACGAGCTGGATCGTGCCGCTCATGTAGGCGTAGCTGCCTTCGTCGTCGACTGCCAGGCCGCTGATCGTGACGTTGTTTCCGCTGACATTCAGGACCTGCGTGGCGACATCGACCGTCCCCGATTGCACCAGCGAGTAGAACGCCTTGAATAGCGGCGGGTGCGCGAAATCGAACGCGGTGCCAGCGAGCGAAATGACGCCGTCGCGGCTGATCGACATGCCGGCGGCGTTCAATCCGTTGGGCGCGCCTGCGGGTGGATTGGTGACGATGCAGCCGGTCTGGCCCGGATAGTTGGTGAGGTGGAAGCTCCCATCCAGCGTGCCGTCATTGAGGATGCGGCAGAGCAGGAGGCGATAGATGCCGCCCTGCAGGTCGGTCGCCGCGAGCACGCTTGCGCCACTGACCGGATCGTAGCCGAGCACCGGCTGCGAGATGGAGCCACCCGCGACCGCGATCGGTATCAACCCGCCCAGCGCGAAGCCGTCAGCGGCGCTGCCATCGGCATTGCGCGCGCCCACGACGACATCGTGGAATCCAGGTCGCACGGCGGCGTAAACGATCAGGCCGTCCGGATGAACGGTCATGGCGGTCGGGCCGTAAGCGTCGATACCGCTGATTCGTGCGGTGCCTGCATTGGCGAACGTGCCGTCGATGTTGCCGGCCGCTTTCGCACCCAGCCCGATGACAGCGAGCGCAAAAACGACGGCGATGCGCGCGATCAGGGAAGTGAATTTCATTGCCGATACTCCGAGGTGTTGCGGCCGCCACCCCATGCAGCAGCCTTGGGCCCACCTTGACCTCGGCGAATCTCACTTGCTTATCGGCTATCTCAGCGCAATCTCATCGCGCCCTATAGCAATGGAGTAAAGGGCTGTTTCATCTGCATTTTCTCGAAATCGCGCAAGGCGATGCAGGCGCTCAGGCGCAGGCTGTTGGGGTATGGGGGATCGACCCGGCAGCTACCCGGCGGCTCGCCAAGGCGGGCCGCCAGCAGCAACGCATCCTCAGCGTGATAGGTGCCAGCGATCCCGTGTCCGCGCGCCAGCGACAACTGTCGGCGAGCACCGTCTGGATCGCCGCGAACGAACGCGTCCCAGGCCAGCAGCAGGTCGGACACGCCACCGAAGACCGTCCCGCCGGACTGCGCCTGAGCCGTGGCGGCCACATCACCGGGGACCGGCAGTCCGTTCTCGAGCGCCATCAGCAAGAGCGGCGGCTTCAGGTAGTCGCGCGGGTTGTGTGCCCAGGCATTCGCCAGCGTGGACCGCGCCACATCGGCATGACCTGCGCGCACGGCAGCGAATACCTGCAGACCCAGCATCTCGGTCTCGCAGCTCTGCTCGTCCTGGTCGTGACACAGGCGGATCGTCGCGTCGATGCGCTGGGCGGCATCGTCGCTGTCCGACTCCAGTGCGGCCAGGGCACCGAACTCGCTCGCGCGGCGCTGCATCGTGTACTGGCGTCTTTCACCGGCGGCGGTCCGGCACTGATCGAACGCCTCCATCGCCTGCGCGAGGTCGCCGCGTGAATAGGCGGCGCGACCGCGAACATAGGCGGCGGCGACCGGGTTCTGGTTGATGGGAGGCAATTCCGTCGCCAGGGACCTGGCATCGCGATCGCCAAGCGAAATGCGATCGGTCACCACTTCGGCAAGGAGTTCGCCATCGGTCTGATCCAGCGGAATCTGCTGCAGGGAACGCAGCGCGCCGGCCCGCTCACGATTGCCGAGTTGATCGTGGGCACTCGAATACTGCAGGTACCACGCTTGCGGTCGCAGGTCGATCAGCGCGTTGAGCGGCCCGCGCACCGACTCGCCCTTGGTGCGCGCGGTGAAGTAATCGCAGAACAGGCGCAAATACGGCGACGATTCGGCGGTGATGCGCGCGTGTGCGGCATCCAGCCACGCCTGCGCCTCTTTCTTCGACGCGTCTTCGGTCCACCATGCGAGCATGACCGCAGGCACCGGCGTAGTGGGATCGGTCTGGTGCGCGCTCTGCATCAGCGCCTTTGCGCGGCTGCGTTCGCCCGCATTTTCGGCTTTGAATGCCGCGCTGACGAGCTTGGCCGTGCCGGCGCGACTGGACTGCAAGTCGCTCGCGTTCAATGCATAGCCAGCGATGACAACGCTATCGCGCGGCCACAGCAACCCGGCAACGACGGCGAGCGAAAGCAACAGAACGACCAGCCCGCCCGTCCACCGGCGCGACCAGCGCCTTCGAGGTTCGACGATCGCCGTTGCAGGCGCGGGTTCGACCGCTACCGGTGTCCCGACAAGATGGATCGGCCTTGGCGCTTCGACTTCATCGTCGACATGAGGTTTGCGCGGCGCCCGCTGGAAATCGAGCTCGGTGCTGATCGGTGCATCGAGGCGCAATCCACTGCCCCGCACGGTGGCAACGTGTTCGCCATACGGACCCAAGGCCCCGCGCAGTCGCCACACCAGTTGCGAGAGCGAGGATTCGGACACTTCCTGGCCGCCCGGCCACAGTTTGTCGAAGATCTCCTGGCGCTTGAGCAAGTGGCCATCCGCTGCGCACAACATCTGCAGCAGACGCAGCATCAGCGGCGTCGAAGCCACGTCGGCGCCGTCGACGACCAGCGTCTGACGTCGCAGGTCCAGCACCACCCCGGCAAAACGATAGCCGAGCAGCCGCTTGTCGGACGGACGTGACAGGTCGGGCGCGGCCATCAGACACCGAAAAGGCGGGATACCCCAGTGTAAAGGAGCGGAGGCAGCCGCTGGACACGGAAAATCCCTCAGCTGCGTGCGCTGGCTCGCGCGACGCCGATGCGGCGATCAGGTCGACGCACGCGATGCCAGGGCCTCGCGCAGGTCCGCGCGGAACGAGTTCGGATCGCAGCGTTCGATCCTGACCTGCGGCGTCGCGTGCCAATCGGCGCATCGTTGGATCGCCTGGGCCACGGCCTCGATGAGCGCCGCCGTGACGACGACGCCATCCTCGAGGAACAGTGCCTTGACCTCGAACACGCCGTCGGCGCGATGCGCCTTGGCATCCAGGCGACCGATGAGGCGACCGCGATGCAGGATCGGCAATACGTAATAGCCGTGCTTGCGCTTCGGTTCCGGTGTGTAGCATTCGATGCGGTAGTCGAAACCGAACATCGTCGAGGCGCGTTCGCGATCCCACACGACCGGATCGAACGGCGATAGCAAGGTCGTGTGGCTCGCGCGCAGGCGATTGCCTGCAGCCGTGCGTGCGAGGTCGGCATGTTCGCGATGCACGTAGGCGGGATTGCTCCAGCCTTCAACCTCGACGCGCAAGAGCTCGCCGGATTGGACGAAGTCATCAAGATCGGCGTCCTTGATCCGCCCACTTGCGCGGAAATAGTCGTTGATCCAGCGCGCTTGCGTGACGCCCAACGCACGCACGCCACCCAGCACGAACTCGCGTCGCATGGCTGTGTCGGACAAGTCGGCGTCGTGATCCAGCAGCGACAGCGCCGAATTGCGCGCGGCCGCCTTCGCCAGCACGCGCTCGCGCAAGTCGTACACGCGATGAAAATTCTCGCGTCGATCAATCATCAGCTCGCCGAGCGCGAACAACGCCTCGAGCCAGCGCTTTTCGTTCTTCCAGCCCCACCAGCCGCCGCTCGCAACGCCGTCGCTGCGTTCGAAATCGGAGGTCTTGACCGCACCCTTTTCACGAATATGCGTGAGCAATCCGGCCATGCCGGTGGCGTGATCCTTGCGCGTGCGCAGCGCGCTCTTCATCGACCAGTGGCGGTCGCGCCCGTCGAGCGCGTGTCGGCGATGCAGGCCGTAGTCGCGCAAGGGTGCGAAGCAGGCTTCATGCGCCCAGCACTCGAATACCGCCGCTTCCGCCAGCAGTTCTTCCAGCCAAACCGACGGATACCCGCCGAGGCGTGAAAACAGCACAAGGTACGGGCTGCGCGCCACGACGTGAATGGTGTCGATTTGTAAAACGCGCATGCGCTCGATCGTGGCAAGGACGTCGCCCTTGCGTGCCCGCCGTGACGGGCGCGTGAGGAGGCCCTGTGCGGCGAGATGAAGCAGTCGCGCCTGGTGTGCGGTCAGCGTGATGTCCGCTTGCACGATGCGCCTGCCCGTCAGTGTCGCGCAGCGAAGATCGCGTCGAGGCGATCTGTGGTTCCCGCGATACGCTCCAGGTGCGGAAACCTGGATCCGTCGTGATAGTCGATGCGTGCCGTCTTGTATTCGTCGCCGGACTTGACCAGCAGCTCAATCGGCGCAGCGCTTCCTTTTGCGGCCGTCACCGCGTCCTTCAGCCGCTCAGGCTTGAATTCGCGCCCATTGACCGCGACGAGCGTGCTGGTGGGGGCGATGCTGGCCTTGAATGCAGGCCCATTCCAGCGCACGTCTGTGATCTTGCCGTCCTTGGTATTGATCGTGAGTCCGATCGAGGTGGAAAAGTCGGCCACCTTGCGGTTCGCTTCCACGCCTTTCTGGAATGCGCTGGGCGTATCCGTGTAGACGAGTTTCCAGCCGCTGGCGGCAATGCCGTCAAGCGGCGGCGCGTGGGCGTCGACGCGTTCGCGCAGGAAGGTCGCCCAGTCGTGCGCGGCGACGCCGTTCAATGCATGCACGACATCATCGAAGGTGTACGTCCTGACCGCATAGCTGCCGTCATCGACGCCGAAGAACGTACGCGCGAAATCGTCCAGCGAGCGTTGTTCATGCGTGAGTTCGCGCAGCTTGGCATCGACGCCGAGCCAGATCAGCTGGCCCGCGCTGTAGTAGTCCTCGCTCATCTGATAATTGCGATAGGCCAGCGGTTTGCGCTGCGCGACGATCGGATCGTTGGTCGTGTCCTGAACATTGCGCCAGTCGAAACCGGGTCGGTTGTCGGCGTAGTTCGCCGCAACCATCGCAATCGCATCACGCGCCTGCTCGGCACTCCACAGACCCGAGCGTGCAGCGAGCACGTAACCCCAGTACTGGGTCTGCCCTTCATAAACCCACAGCAGGCTGCCCTGCATTGGCACGTTGAAATTCGGAGTGGTCAGGTCGGCCGGACGACGGAACTTGCCGTTCCACGAATGCGTGTATTCGTGCGCAAGCAAATCGCGCCGCGGTGCGTTCTTGCTCCATTCGCTGAAGTAGCCGGGATCGGCGCTGTTCTCGCTGGAGCGATGGTGTTCGAGGCCGATGCCGCCCAGATGGTCGGTCAGGGCCAGCAAAAAGTCGTAGTGGTCATAGTGCTGCGAGCCGTACAACTTGCGTGCCTGTGCGACAAGTTCGACATGCACTTTCAATTGCTCGGGGTTGATTTCCAGATCCTTCGCTTCTTCGGCGACGATGTTCAGGCGCACCGGCACATTTCCCGTGCTTGCAAGATCGACGCGCTTGAAGTGGCGACCCGCAAACATCGGCGAATCGACCAAGATGTCGAACGCAACCGGCTTGAAGTTCACGCTGCCGTTCGCGGCCATTGCACCCGCGCTTTCAAGCGCGCAGCCGAATTGCCAGCCTTGTGGCAGTTTCACGCTCGGCGCAACGGTGATCCTGTTTGCGTAGTACCCAGCCGGATACAGCGCGACCGTGTTCCATTGCAAATTGAGCATGTCGGGCGTCATCACCACGCGGCCCTGACTCGAGTCCTGCGGCGAGAGGAAATCGAAATCGACTGCGATGCTCGCCACGCCGGAGGGGACGTCGATGTGAAACGCCGACACCTCGATCGGATCCCGCCTCCACGCGATGGCTTGGCCATTTCCGCTGATCGCGAGCCCCGCGAGCTTGTCGATCGGTCCACGCGGCGCATGGTTGCCCGGGAGCCATTGCGGATACAGCAAGGTCAGCGGACCGGCAGAGACGGGAATTTCCTCGTGCACACGAATGATGCGACGGTCCAGGTCAGTCGCATCGACGTCAAGTTTCAATGTGCCCGGATAGATCACGTCGACCGGTGGCGGAATGACGATTTCCGCAGCGAACGCGGCCGTCAGCCATTCGATGCAAGCCAGCAACGCGAGCGTTGCGATGACGCGTGTCTTCAACATCTGAACTCCGATGGGTCCTTGATATTTCGGTGCAATTCGCAATTTTCGTCAACACGGATTGTTGCATGAGCTGCCAATCTGTCGCGGCAAGACCTGAAGCACTTGACGTTGCCTTGGTTGTCGGTGCATCGCTTGCTATCTACGAAGGGTTTCGTTATAAATTTCCAGGTAACAGTCGCCAGGCTTTTCGACATGTGTGGCGCTCATCGCACGGGCTCGATGCAAGGTATTCTCCGATGAAGAAAATAGCTCTTCGCATCGCGATCGCTTCCATCATTGCGGCAGCCGCAACAACCAGCTGGCAGGCCATGCGAAGGCATACACCCTGGCTTCTCGTCCTTCCGAGCCAGAGCGGCTTGCGCGCAGTGTCGATGGACACGCCTCCACTCGTTTCAGAAAGGTATGTGCAGGATGGATAGCGCGCAACTGCGGGCGCGTAATGCTTGCTCCGCGACCGTCGGATGCGCTGAATCAGGACGGGGCCTGCGTTTGCGATGATGTCAATGCTGAACGAGACTGGCGTCCGCCCCGGGTACAAGCGGCCCGCTACAGCGTTCTTGCTTCATTTTTTCGCCCGCCCGACTGGATGAAGCAACACACGTTTTCGCAAACTGGCGCACGTTCGGCACATCAGCACTGGTGATCGTCCGCCAAAGGCCTAGAATCGACGGGTTAACGCCTCCGCTGACTGGACTGCCTATGCTGTACCACCTTCGCGAAGTCAATCGCACCCTGCTCAACCCTTTGGTGGCCTGGTCCGGCGCGGCCGCACAGGCACTGTCGGCGCCCGACAACTGGATTTCGCAGATACCAGGGATAGACCGCCTTGCGGCTGGCTACGAGCTCTTCTACCGACTTGGCAAGGACTACGAAAAACCCGCCTTCGGCATTACCTCGGTCGTCTCGCATGGCCGTCAGGCAGCAGTCATCGAGGAGCGCGCACTCGAATTGCCCTTCTGCGACCTCGTCCACTTCAAACGTTGCAGTGACGATCCGGATGCGCTGAAGGAACTGCGCGACGATCCGGTCGTGCTCGTCGTCGCGCCCATGTCGGGTCATCACGCGACCCTGCTGCGCGACACCGTGCGCACGCTCCTGCGCGACCACGATGTCTACGTCACGGATTGGGTCGACGCGCGCATGGTGTCGCTCGACAAGGGCCCGTTCGGCCTCGACGAATATATCGCCTATGTGCGCCGTTTCATCGGCCATCTCGGTGCACGCAAGGTGCATGTGATGTCGGTGTGCCAGCCCACAGTGCCGGTGCTCGCCGCCGTTTCGCTCATGGCGTCAGCGGGTGAACCGACGCCGCTGTCTCTGACGATGATGGGTGGTCCGATCGATCCACGCGAATGCCCGACCAAGGTCAACGACCTTGCCACGACCAAGCCGTTTTCATGGTTCGAGACCAACGTCGTATTCGACGTGCCGCCGAATTATCCAGGCAAGGGTCGCCGCGTCTATCCGGGCTTCATGCAGCACGCCGGCTTCGTTGCGATGAATCCGAGCCGGCATTTCAACGCGCACTCGGATTTCTACCAGGACCTGCTGCGTGGCGATCTCGATGACGCTGCCGCGCATCGCCGTTTCTACGACGAGTACAACGCGGTGCTCGACTTGCCTGCGGAGTTCTATCTCGACACGATTCGCATCGTGTTCCAGGAACATCTGCTTCCGCTCGGCAAGTGGGTCGTCGATGGCGCACGTGTGGCTCCCGAAGCCATCAAGGGCTCAGCCCTGCTGACCATCGAAGGCGAGCTCGACGATATTTCCGGACGGGGTCAGACCAGGGCGGCGCATGCGCTGTGCAGTGGTATTCCGGCAACGAACCAGATGCACATCGAGGTCAAGGGCGCCGGTCACTACGGCATCTTCAGCGGGAGACGCTGGCGCGACGTGGTCTATCCGGACGTGCGCGATTTCATTCGTCGTTTCCACACGACTGCAACGGACACGAAAGCAGTCGCTCGCGCGAAACGTCCTGCTGCTCGGGGCGGCAAGCGCTAGGTCCGCAGCGGGATCGATCTGCTTTTTTCTGGTTGCCCCGACATGGTCGGGGCTCGGTATCTGCGAGGTGTTTGATGCGCAAGTCCCTGTGCAGTGTCGTCGGCGTCCTGTCGCTCGTGTCTTGCACGAGCGCGCTGGCGGCGTCGCCCGCCAAGGCGGTGACGATGGCCCAAGTGCTTGAGGCCTCGAAGCCGGTGGACTGGCGCGCGCTCGAACCGGACAACACGCTCTATCTCGACCTGCCATCCGGTCGCGTCGTCATCGAGCTCGCACCCACGTTCGCACCGCTGCATGCGGCGAACATTCGCACGTTGGCGCGCGAACACTATTTCGATGGCCTCGCGATCTTGCGCGTGCAGGACAACTTCGTCACCCAATGGGGCGATCCGAACGCAGACGACAAGGAAAAGGTGCGCGCGCTAGGTACAGCGAGCAAGACGCTTGCGCCCGAGTTCGAGCGTTCGATGGCGAAAGACCTGCCTTTCACGCGCCTGCCCGATGGCGACGTCTATGCGCCTGAAGTGGGATTCACAAGCGGCATGCCGGCTGCGCGCGATGCGAAGGCCGGCAAGACCTGGCTTGCACACTGCTATGGCATGGTGGGTGTGGGCCGCGACAACGCGATCGAATCAGGCAGCGGTGCGGAACTCTACGTCGTGACGGGCCAGGCGCCACGCCAGCTTGATCGCAACATCGCGGTCGTCGGCCGCGTCGTGCAGGGCATGGAGTGGTTGTCCGCGCTGCCGCGCGGAACCGGCGCGCTGGGTTTCTACGAGAAACCCGAACAGCGCATTTCCATCAAGTCTTTGCAGCTCGCGGCCGATGTGCCGCCGGGTGATCGCACGAATCTCGAAATCCTGCGCACCGACACACCGACGTTCGCCGCATTGGTCGAGTCACGACGAAATCGCCGCGACGACTGGTACAAGATGCCGGCGGGAAAGATCGACCTCTGCAACGTCCCGATTCCCGTGCGCCCAGTACGCTAGCCCTTCGCGCGAGGCAGCATTTGCGTGGCTTGCAGGAGCGGCTTCAGCCGCGATGCGTTGGTGTGGACTTACACCAGGCGACACCATCCGCCAGCCCTCCCTTGTAGGGGAGGGCTGAAGCATTTGTGGGAGCGGCTTCAGCCGCGATGCCTTGTGGCCCGCGAAACTTGTCGACCCTACAGCTGGGCGGCACTGAACGTGTCGCAACTCTTCAAGTCACCCGAAGCGAATCCGCTCTTGAACCAGCGCACGCGTTCCGCCGACGAGCCGTGCGTAAACGAATCGGGCACCGCATAGCCTCGCGACTGTTTCTGCAAGGTGTCATCGCCGATCTGGTTCGCGGCGTTCAACGCGGCTTCGATGTCGCCCGCTTCGAGCCAGTTGAGCTTCTGCTGCGCATGATTGGCCCATACGCCGGCAAAGCAGTCGGCCTGCAATTCCTGGCGTACTGAAAGACCGTTTGCACCCTGCATCGCCGTTCCGCGCTGGGCCGATTGTTCGACCTTGTCCATGATGCCGAGCAGGTTCTGGATGTGGTGGCCGACCTCGTGTGCGATGACGTAGGCGCGCGCGAAGTCGCCAGCCGCGTGGAAGCGCTGTTGCATCTCCTGGAAGAAATCGAGATCGAGATAGACCTGGCGATCCCCCGGACAGTAGAACGGACCCATCGAAGCCGATGCCTGACCGCATGCCGATTGCACGCCGCCATGAAAGAGCACAAGACGCGGCGCCGGATATTGCTTGCCACTGGCGCTGAACATCTCGCCCCAGACATCCTCGGTGCTTCCCAGGATCTTCTTGACGAACAAGGACTGCTCGTCGTTCGCCGCCGGAGCGACCTGCTGCTGCGTCGCCTGGCCGCTTTCGTCACCTCCGCCCATGTTGCTCAGCAACTGCAGGATCTCACCCGGATTCTTGCCGAACAGCAGGCCGACGATCACGACAATGATGATCCCACCAAGACCCAGGCCACGCCCGCCGCCGAACGAAGGGCCACCACCGCCGCCGCCCTCGTCCTCGACCACGTTGTCGCTGGACCGTCCCTTCTGCCAAAGCATAGATTTCTCCACCTTCCGTTTCGGACATCCGAACGGCGCCGACACTACTCTGCCGGCTGCGCGGCTCGCAAGCGTAAAGGCCATAACGCAGCGCTCGCGCCTGCGGACGTTCAGGATTTATTACATTGCCAAGGTCCGTCGGCTCTCCGGTCACCGGCGAGCAGTACGATCGCCTTGCGTGCAAGCGATTCAAGCGACTGCCGGTCCTAGGCGCATCACGCAGCGAAGGGCACGATCGTCTGCGCGCGAACCGCCACCGTTAGAGGGAGATCGACCGATGAGCATCACCACAGGCATGACCGATACCTGGGCCACCATAACGGCGCGCCTGCGCGGCGCGGGCGAGACTATTCCGCCGCTGGTCCTGCGGCTGATCATGGGCTGGGAGTTCTGGGAGTCCGGCTTCGAGAAGCTCAATGGCAGCAACTGGTTCGCGGATATCCAGTCGCGCTTCCCGTTCCCATTCGATCGCCTGCCGACCGATTTCAGCTGGCAGATATCGACCTGGACCGAAATCATCGGCGCCGTGCTCATCTGGATCGGCCTCGGCACGCGCGTGGCCGCGTTCGCATTGCTGTTCGTTACGTTCGTCGCAACGGCCGCCGTGCACTGGCCGGACATGTGGTCGATGTGGAGCGATCTCGCCAAGGGCTACGCGATCAAGGACATGGGCCACGGCAACTTCAAGCTGCCGCTGCTGTTCGCGGTGATGCTGCTGCCGCTGGTCTTCAATGGCGCCGGCAAGCTGAGCCTCGACCATCTGCTCGTGAAATGGTTCGGTCCGCGCGATCTGCTTGCGCCAATTGACGATCCACTCGCCTGGTCGCTGGCCGCGCTCGTGCTTGGCTTGCCGTTCCTGATGCTGATCCCGACCTTCGGTTTCGCGTTGCTCGCTATCGCGGTCGTACTGGCGATCGTCGCGCGCATGCGACGCTGAGCCTGCGGTCATCGCTGCGACATCGCGTACGCAGCGATAATCCCATTCGCAGCGTGTGGGCTTGCTATGCTGCCACGATGAGCATCTCCTCTTCCGCCACGAAGATGGCACAACGCTTCCGTGGCTTCCTCCCCGTCATCGTCGACGTCGAGACCGGTGGCTTCGATTGCGAGCGACATGCGCTGCTGGAGATCGCGGCGATCATCGTGCGCATGGACGCGGATGGCTTCGTGCATTGCGAACCTGCTGTTTCCACGCACGTCGAAGCCTTTGCAGGGTCCGAACTGGATCCTCGCTCGCTCGAGATCACCGGCATCGACCCCGATCATCCGTTTCGCGGCGCGCTGCCGGAAAAAGAGGCGCTGGAAGTCATCTTCAAACCGATCCGCGCGGCGTTGCGCACAAACGACTGCCAGCGCGCGATCCTGGTCGGCCACAACGCAGCGTTTGACCTTGGCTTCCTCAACGCCGCTATTCGTCGTACTGCGCACAAGCGCAGCCCATTCCATCCGTTCAGCTGTTTCGACACCGTCACCCTCGGCGGACTCGCATTCGGGCAGACTGTGCTCAGCCGTGCGGTTGAGGCATCCGGTCGCTCGTGGGATGCGCGTGAGGCGCATTCGGCGGTGTACGACACGGAACGCACAGCCGACCTGTTCTGCGATGTCGTCAATCGCTGGAAGCGGATGAGCGAGATGGCGGCCGGAACCTTTGCCTGACGAGAGGCAACCTCACTCGCCGCATCGTTTTGCTTGATCCCTGCGGCTGGCGGGCGCATCTTGCTGGAATGCCGATCTACGAATATGCCCCGCTTGCGCCCCCCGGCTGCGCCCTGTGCTGCTACGGCTTCGATCTGTTGCAGCGCCTGTCCGATCCGCCGCTGACGCATTGCACTGCCTGCGGTGGCGAGATCCAGCGCGTGCTCGGCGCGCCTCAGGTTGTTGCCGGCCAAGCGCATGTACTGCAGGAAAAGCACGTCGCCAAACACGGCTTCACCCAGTACCGCCGCATTGGCAAAGGGCTGTACGAGAAGACGGCTGGCAAGGGACCGGACACGATCAGCGGAGACTGATGGTGTCGTTTCGTCATATGTCGGAACACCGCCTTCCGATCACATGCAATTGATTTCCATAGTGTTTGCCCAGCGCTGTCGGCACGCGTCCGGCCGCATGTAACAACACTGAAATAATTCTCTCATCGTTCTGCAATCACCCGGGCCTACAAAGCGCACCAGGCGGCTACCTGCCGCGTTCGCTTTTTTCACTCTGAGGAGTCCCGCGTGCTCACCTCGATCAAGACCCGTTTCATTGCCGTCGGCCTCGCTGCCGTCCTCGGCGCTGGTGCAACGTCCGTGCAAGCGACCGACATCACCGGTGCCGGCTCGACCTTCATTTACCCGATCCTGTCCAAGTGGTCTGATACCTACAACAACTCCACCGGCACCAAGATCAACTATCAGTCGATCGGTTCCGGTGGCGGTATCGCGCAGATCAAGGCGGGTACGGTCAGCTTCGGCGCGTCCGACAAGCCGCTGACTCCGAAAGAACTCGAAGACGCAGGACTCGCGCAGTTTCCCGCCGTCATCGGCGGCGTGGTTCCCGTCGTCAACATCGAAGGCGTCGAAGCCGGAAAGATCCATTTCACGGGTCCGCTGCTCGCCGACATCTATCAAGGCAAGATCACCAAATGGAACGATCCAGCCATTGCGCAGATCAATCCGGACATCAAGCTGGGCGATGGCGCGATCACGGTCGTGCATCGCTCGGATGGTTCGGGCACCACGTTCAACTACGTGAACTACCTGTCCAAAGTTTCGCCGGAGTGGAAGGCGAAGGTCGGTGAAGGTACGGCGGTGTCGTGGCCGGTCGGTGTCGGCGGCAAGGGCAACGAAGGCGTTGCTGCCTACGTCAAGCAGATCAAGGGCTCGATCGGCTACGTCGAACTTGCCTACGCGCTGCAAAACAAGATGACGTATGCGGCCGTCCAGAATGCCGCTGGGCAGTTCGTCCAACCCAGCCTCGCAAGTTTCCAGTCGGCCGCCGCGAGTGCCGACTGGAAGAACTCGAAAGACTTCTTCCTCGTCGTCACCAACGCGCCGGGCGAGAATTCGTGGCCGATTACGGCTTCCGTTTTCATCATCGTCTACAAGCAGCCGAAGGATGTCGCGGGCACGAAAGCAACGCTCGACTTCTTCAAGTGGGCCTACGAGAACGGTGGCAAGCAGGCAGAGGAGCTCGACTATGTGCCGCTGCCGAAGGCGTTGGCCGAACAGATCGAAGCGTACTGGCAGGCGCAGATCAAGCTCTGATCCTGCACAAGGCCGCTCGTCCCGAATCACTTCAGGACGACAAGCACCTCCGCACGCCGTTCGGGTCTCGTGATTTCGACCCGAACGGCTTTTCACATGCATGAAGCCGCTCATGTCCGCTCAGACCCGTGCGATTACCATGACAATGACGTCCGCCGTCGTCGACGCCAATCGGCGCAACACGCGCGACGCGCGCGGCGATCGCATCTTTCGCTGGGTCGTCGCCACCGCGGGGATGATCGTGCTGGCCGCGCTCGTCGGCACCGCGCTGTCGATGCTGTGGGGCGGTCGCGAAGCGTTTGGCACGTTCGGTTTCGGCTTTCTGACGTCGACCGACTGGGATCCGGTCAACCACAAGTTCGGCGCGCTGGTTCCGATTTATGGCACCCTCGTCACCGCTCTGATCGCCATGTTGATCGCGGTGCCGGTCAGTTTCGGTATCGCACTGTTCCTCACCGAAGTGGCACCCGCGTGGCTGCGCGGGCCGGTCGCTGCTGCGATCGAACTGCTCGCCGGAATCCCGTCAATCATCTACGGCATGTGGGGCTTGTTCGTTTTCGTACCGATCATGGGCGAATACGTCACGCCCTGGCTCAACGACCACCTCGGCCATTGGCCGCTGATGGGTGCACTGTTCACCGGTCCGCCGCTCGGCATCGGCATGCTGACCGCCGGCATAGTGCTGGCGATCATGGTCATTCCGTTCGTCTCCTCGGTGATGCGCGAGGTCTTCCTCACCGTGCCGACGCGCCTGAAGGAGTCCGCTT
>JBDSXV010000090.1:0-15417 GCA_039926025.1 Dokdonella sp. | reverse complement strand
CGAGATGCAGCATGACCGAGCTGTCCTTGCCGATCGAATACAGCATGACCGGACGTTCGGATTCCGCGACGGCTTCGCGCAGGATGTCGATGCTTTCGGCTTCCAGCCGTTGCAGGTGGGTCAGGGCAGGCATGCGGATCGGCGGGACTCGTAGGCTGGGATCGGCTCGGGACAGGGGAGTTTACGACGCCGGGGCACGACGGCTCCAGAACGATAGCCGTTTCCGGCGGCCACTGCCTGCGCGCAAAGGCATGACGATATGGCCGAATGCCGCGCAGGACGCCGCGTGAGCCGTCGCGCTCACGAGTGGGTGTCGCGCGCGACGGCATCGCCGGAGGCTGGGCGGGGGGTGCGGGCGAACGAAACCTTTTGACCGTTGTGCACTTCTGCGCCTAAGCTTCCGGCCCGCATGCGCATAACTCTCGACCTCGAGCCTGACGATATCGAGCGCTTCACCGCGGGGTTCGAGCGTGTGCGCCGAACCACGCGCTGCGCGGACGAAGTCGAGATCATCGACGCGGCAAAATACGCGCTCGATCATTTGGGTATCAGCGCGACGCCCGCGTACGTGCGCAAGCGCCTCGTCGAGGTGCAGCGGCTGATCATGATGCTCGAGGACGAAGCCTGGAATCTTTCCGATCCTGAGCGTACCGATGTGCTTGAAACCCTGGCCTATTTCAGCGATCCGGATGACCTGATCCCGGACCACATCGAAGTCATCGGCCTGCTCGACGACGCGATCATGCTGGAACTGCTGCTGCGCCGCTTGCGCAAGATGCGCAAGGCCTATGCGGATTTTTGCGTCTTCCGGGAGGCGTTGCGGATCGATTCTTCCGATGCGACCTTGCACGCCTATCATGCGCGCGTGCTGGCCGAACGTCGTGCCGCCCTGCATTTGCGCATGCGCCGCAGCAAGGCCAAGTCGGGTGAAGTTGATTCAGGCGTTTCTGCGCGCGACGATGGCGTAGCTGTTGAACGGTGTGCTGCCCCATAGCGGACGCACGTCGAGTTCCAGGCCGGCGGCGCGCAACGGCGCTTCCACCTCCGCGCGGTCGGGGAAGTGCCGCGGCGGGCTGTGCATCCAGCGGACCGCATAAGCGAAGCGTTCTTCCCACACCGTGATCCGGAAACGCCAGCTGCGTTCGCGCAGGACATTGCGCACGATGAGCAAAGCACCGGAAGCGACCCTTGCCGCGGCTTCGCGCAGCAGAAGCTGTTGCCCGGCAGCGTCCAGATAGTGCAGCACGTCGAGCAGGATCACGTGGCCCGAGAATGGGGGCAGCGCGTTTGCTTCGCCGTCATCGAATGCGAGATTGATGCCGTATTCGCGCGCGATGCGTCGCGCTTGCGCGATCTTGCCCCGGTCGAAATCTGTCCCAAGGTAGTTGCCGCGAAACCCGCATTCGCGCAGATGAAAACCGAGCAGGCCGAAGCCGCAGCCGATATCGAGCACGTCGGCAGAGCTGCTGGCAATTCGATCCGCGACCGCCGCATACGCGGGGTCAAGTCGCAGCTTGGCCCGCACGTAGTCTCGCTGCCACGGCCAGCGGAAGCGCGCAGCAATGCGTCGGGCTATCTGGCGCTGATCGGGCATGGGCGCGTCAGGATCGATCGTTGTTCATGTCCGCATCCGTCCATGCGTCATGCAACAGACGGCACGTCGCGCCAGGTTTCGTTGAATACGCGCAGGAAATTGCCACCGACGACCTTCTCGATGACGCGATCAGGATGACCACGGGCAGCGAGCTGGCTGGCGATCGTTTCATATCGGCGCGGGGTATTGAATTCGGAAACGAAGGTATACGCGGTTGCACTCTCGCCGGGTGCAGCGATGCCGGCCTTCGCGCGGTCGGCGATATCATCCGCGAACGCCTTCTCGTACTCGGGCGTCAGCTGCACGCCCGACGTCGCGCCATCCGTGCCGATGCCGACGTGGTCCTCGCCACAAACCTTGAGTGCATGCTCGATGTGCGCCATCGCATCGGCTGCGGTGGGCTGACCGCTCTTGCGCAGGTACGGCATCAGATAGATGCCGATGACTCCGCCATGATCGGCGAGCTTGCGCAGCGTTGCATCGTTCTTGTTGCGCGGATGCGCATACACCGTGGCGCAGCCCGAATGCGAGACGATGACCGGATCCTTCGACGTGATGATCGCCTCGTCAGTGGTGCGCTGGCCGCAGTGGCTGAGGTCGACCAGCATCGAACGCGCATTCATGCGTTCCACCAGCGCCGAGCCGAGGCGGCTGAGCCCCGCATTGCCGGGCTCCATGCAGCCATCACCGACCAGGTTGCGCACGTTGTAGGTGAGCTGGAGGATGCGCAGGCCCAGTCCCTGGAAAATGTCGAGCTTTTCGATGTCTTCGCCGAGCGGCGTCGCATCCTGGAAACCGTATATCACCGCAAGCCGCTGACTGCGCTTGGCCTCGGCGAGATCACTCGCGCGCGAGAACTTCAGCAGGGTGTCCGGATGCGCCGCGATTTCCCTGTCCCAGCGCGCGATCGACTCGATCGATTCCGCGAAGTCGTTCGCGTAGCTCGCGCCGCCACCCACGGTCAGATTGACCGCCGACAAACCCGACGCGCGAATGTCGATCAGATCCGTTGCATCCATCGGCTTGCCGGGTTTGTTCGCACTGCCGGGCGAACACAGCGCATCGATCACGGTGGCTTTCGCGTAGCCCTTCCATTGCGGTGATGCGATCGCGGCCGTGCCTGCGTGCAGGTGACGCGCGAGTGCGGTTGAGGTCAATGCAGCGACAGCTACCGTTGAAAGAAAACGGCGACGCCCAGCCACAGAATTCGTCATCGGTATCTCCCGTCAGGTAAGTCGCGATTGTGGACGAGGCATCCGCCACGCGACAACCCCGCCCCAAGTTCTGGGCACGGCCCGCAGTTCCGGCATATCCTCGACTTTCGATGCCGCTACATTGAACGCGCGCCGAAAGCCCGGCAATCGGATAGCGCGAGACTCCTCCTGCGAGGTCAGCCATGCATTTCTTTGCCGTTCTGCGCGAACTCGATGCCACCCAGCGCAAGGTCGTGCTCGCCAGCTTTCTCGGCTGGACGCTCGATGCCTTCGACTATTTCCTGCTCGTCTTCGTGATACCCGAAATCGCGCGCGAGTTCCATGTCGGAACGACCGAGGTGGCGTTCTCTCTGACGCTGACTCTTGCCATGCGTCCGCTCGGTGCCTGGATATTCGGGCGCCTCGCTGATCGCTACGGCCGACGACCCGTGCTGATGCTCGACATCGTTTTGTTTGCGGTGCTTGAAGCAGCATCGGCACTGGCACCGACTTTGACCACGTTGCTGATTGTGCGCGCGCTGTTCGGTATCGCAATGGGCGGCGAGTGGGGCATCGGCGCCTCATTGGCGATGGAGTCGATACCGGCGAAAGCGCGCGGCGCGATCTCGGGTCTGCTGCAAGAAGGGTATGCCGCCGGCTACTTGCTCGGCGGTCTCTGTTATCTGCTGCTGTTCGATCATATCGGCTGGCGCGGCATGTTCGCGGTTGGCGTGCTGCCGGCGCTGCTGGTGTTGTACATCCGCCGCCACGTGCCGGAATCACCGGTGTGGATCGCGACGACGGGCGCCGCGGCCAAGGCGCGCATTGGCTTCGCCGAGACCATGCGTGGTCGCTGGGGACTTTTCGCCTACCTGGTCGTGCTGATGATGTGCTTCAACATGTTCAGCCACGGCTCGCAGGATCTATATCCAACCTTCCTGAAAGAGCAGCATCACTTCGACACGCAGACGGTCGCCTGGCTGACCATCACGCTGAATGTGGGTGCCATCGTCGGCGGGCTGTTCTTTGGCGCGTGGTCCGAGCGCGTGGGCCGGCGTCGCGCGATCATCACGGCGGCCTTGCTTGCGTTGCCGATGGTGCCGCTGTGGGCGTTCGGTGGTTCGGTGGTGCTACTCGGTATTGGCGTGTTCCTGCTGCAGGTGATGGTGCAGGGGGCCTGGGGCATCGTGCCCGTGCATCTGAACGAGTTGTCGCCCGACGGCGTACGCGCGACGTTGCCCGGATTCGCCTACCAGGGCGGCAACTTGCTGGCGTCGTTCACCGCGCCGTTCCTGGCCTGGTTCGCTGCGCGGCCAGGCAACACCTATGCGTTTGCCATGGCGAGTTTCATCGCGGTCGTCGCCGTGCTGCTCGCCATCGTGACCGCGCTGGGTCCGGAGGCGCGCGGTGCGCGCTTCGGCGCCGACGCAGCTGCGACTGGCGGCGAATGACGCCGTGCCGATAAGCTGCTAGGCTCGCGCGCGTTTTTTTGTTGTGGAGTCCAAGGTGAAAATCGAAGCGAACAAGGTCGTCTCGTTCCATTACAGCGTCAACGACGGCGGCGATGCGCCGGTCGATTCCTCGCGCGAACGCGGCGAGCCGCTGACCGTGCTGATTGGCCAGGGCAACATCATTCCGGGCCTGGAAAACGCATTGCTAGGGCGCGAAGCAGGCGAGAAATTCGAAGTCAACGTTGCTCCCGCGGACGCGTACGGCGAACGCCGCGCGAACTACACCCAGCGCGTGCCGAAGAAATACTTCGATGACGCGGAAAGTCTGCGCCCCGGCATGAGCACGGTGCTGCAGACGCAGGAAGCAGGCGCCCGCATGGTTGTCGTGCACAAGGTCGGATCGAGCGTGATCGACGTCGACCTCAACCATCCGCTCGCCGGCAAGACACTCGCGTTCGACGTGGAGATCACCGAGGTCCGCGACGCGACGGAAGAAGAGATCGCACACCGCCATGCGCACGGCGCGGGTGGGCACGAGCACTGAGAAGCCGGGATTCGGGATTCGGGATTCGGGATTCGGGATTCGGGATTCGGGATTCGGGATTCGGGAAATTCAGGCGTCCTGCAAATCCCGATTCCCTGGTCTTTCAAAGCACCCTTTTTCCGTACACGAAATGCTCGCGCCACCAGGCGCCGTCGATGCTGTCCAGGCGCACGGTGCCGCCGCTGTTCGGTGCATGCACGAAGCGGCGCTCACCGACGTAAATGCCGACGTGCCCGACATGGCCGTCGGTCGAGAAGAACACCAGATCACCCGACTGCAAGGTATCGATCGCAAGCTTGCGTTCGCTGAGCTCGCTCATTTCGGTTGACGTACGCGGGAGTTCGACGCCGGCCGCGTCGCGGAAGACATAGTCGACGAGGCCGCTGCAATCGAAGCCGCTCTGCGGTGTATTGCCGCCCCAGTGATAGGGTGTGCCGACCAGGGCGATGGCGCGGAACAGCACTGCGTTCGCGGCATTGGCGCGCGGCGTACCCGCCACGAGGGGTGGCTGGGTACGGTGCGGCAAACTGCTGCAGGCGGCCAGCGCCAGAGCGAAGGCCGGGATCGCGAAAAAGCGTCGGCGAATCGTCACCCGGCTAAAATCGCCGACGCACGGTCCGGTGTCAATGCGCCAGGAAAGCCGCGCTGGACGGTCAAATCAAGCCGCGCTGCCGCAAAGTGTCAGTTTTGGACGCGCCGGAGCTTCGCTAACGGGTTCAGCAAGCGACGGGACGAGCAAGGAATGCAAATCTTTGACAGTTTCCTCGAAACGGGCGAGGCGATCGTTTGCGGCAACGGAAACGGCATGCGGAACGTTGCCCGCATCGATCAGACTGCGCACCATGGCGCGCTGTGGCTCGCCGAAATCCGGATCCTGCAGCGCCTCATCGAGGGCGCAGACCAGGGCGGCCAACCAGCCGGAATTCGGGGCCCGCAGCGCAAGCAGCAATTCGTTGGTCGATACCTTCATGGGAACACCCGACGTCCGTGAGTCTTGCCCGTCTTCGATGCACGTTCGGTGCCAATTGCGCACGCGGCAACTGCGGTAGGCTGGTCGTTCACAGAGCGAGGCGGCGCTTATGCGATTGAGTAATTTCCGAGCTGGCGTGTTGCTGGTGGTTTTGCTTGCCGGTTGTTCCGCTTCGAAGCCCACGCTGCGTTCCGAGCGCTACGACCTGATCGTTCGCCACGGCTACGTCTACGACGGAACCGGCCAAGCACCGCAGCGAGCCGATGTCGGCATTCGTGGCGATCGCATCGCGACCATCGGCGACCTTTCGTCCGCACATGCGCGGCGCGTGATCGATGCGCACGGCCACGCCGTCGCGCCGGGATTCATCAACGTGCTTTCCTGGGCGCCGGATGCATTGATCGTCGATGGACGCTCGATGTCGGACATCCTGCAGGGTGTGACGCTGGAGATCTTCGGCGAAGGCTCGTCGTACGGACCTTTGACCGCAGCGATGAAGAAGGAGATGGTCGAGCAGCAGGGCGACATCAAATACGAGGTCAGCTGGACATCGCTGGGTGAGTTTCTCACTTATCTCGAAAAGCGCGGCGTGTCGCCCAACATCGCCTCCTTCGTCGGCGCGAGCACTGTGCGTCAGAACGTGCTCGGCAATGCCAATCGTGCTCCGACGGTGACCGAGCTTGCGCAGATGCAGGAAATGGTGCGCGCTGGAATGCGCGAAGGCGCTCTCGGGGTCGGCTCGGCCCTGATCTATTTTCCGGGTAGCTACGCCGCCACTGATGAACTGATCGCACTCGCGCAGGCGGCCGCACCTTTTGGGGGTGCCTACATCTCGCATTTGCGCAGCGAGGGCGATCGCCTCATCGAAGGCATCGACGAACTCGTGCGCATCGCGAAAGCCGCAGGCGTCCATGGCGAGATCTATCACCTGAAGGCGGCCGGTCGCGACAACTGGCCGAAGATGCAGGCGGCGATCGAGCGCATCGAGGAGGCGCGCGCCGAAGGCGTTTCGATCAGCGCAAACATGTACTCCTACACCGCAGGCGCGACCGGACTCGATGCCTGCATGCCGCCGGCCGTGCAGGAAGGCGGGCTCGACGCGTGGGTCGAACGACTCAAGGATCCGCATGTGCGCGCGATCCTGATCGCGCAGATGAAGAAGCCCGGCAAGGACTGGGAAAACCTCTGCTACGCGGCAGGTGATCCAGGCAACATCCTGCTGATCGGTTTCAGGAACGAGAAGCTCAAGGCGATGACGGGCAAGACCCTCGCCGATGTTGCGAAGCTGCGCGGTACATCGCCGCAGGAGACCGCGATCGATCTCGTCATCGAGGATCATGGACGCGTCGACACCGCGTTCTTCCTCATGAATGAGGAAAACGTGAAGCTCGGTCTGTCGCAGCCGTGGGTCGCGCTGGGTTCCGACGAAGGGTCCTACGTGCCGCAGGGCGTTTTCCTGAAATCGCAACCGCACCCGCGCGCCTACGGAAATTTCGCGCGCTTCCTCGGCCGCTATGTGCGCGACGCGCACGTGGCTGATTTGCCTGATGCGGTGCGGCGGCTGTCTGCGCTGCCCGCCGACAACTTCAAGCTCAGGGACCGCGGCTATCTGAAGAGCGGCTACTACGCCGATCTCGTCGTCTTCGATCCGGCAACGATCGCCGATCACGCGACGTACGATGATCCGCGCCAATTTGCAACCGGCGTCAGCGAAGTCGTTGTCAACGGCGTCGAGGTCGTGCACAACGGCAAGCACACCGGAGCGAAACCAGGTCGCGTCGTGCGCGGGCCGGGATACGTGCCAAGCGTTGCCGCACCGAACGCGCGATCATCTTGAAGCGGCACATGCCGATCGGGCGCAATCGGTGATGGCACGACCGGGATGAGTCGTTGTGGCAAGGCCAGCCTTTACAATCGCCACCCATGAATCGACCTGCAACGGATGTACTGATACTGGGTGGTGGCGTCATCGGCCTTTCCTGCGCCGTGAGCCTGCTCGATGCTGGGCGCAGCGTGACCGTGCTCGAGCAGGGCACGGCGGGCTGCGCGGCATCGCATGGAAATTGCGGCACGCTGACGCCGAGTCATGCCGCACCGCTGGCGACGCCGGACACGCTGCGCAGCGCACTCGGCTGGCTGTTCAAGGCGGATGCGCCACTGCGGATCGGGCTGCGCGCGGATCCCGCGTTGTTGCGCTGGCTACTCGGCTTTGCGCGCAACTGCAATTGGCATACGGCGGAGCGCGCGGCGAAGGTCAAGGCGCCCTTGCTGCTGCGTTCCCGGGAACTGATCGAAGAGCGGGTGCGGCGCGAGCAGCTCGATTGTGAATTCGATGCCATCGGTACGCTCAACGTGTATCGCGATGCGGCGACGTTCGAGCACGCGCAGATCCTGCTGCAGCGTTTCGCCGATCTTGGAATATGCGTCGATACGCTGGATGCGACTGCGACGCTGGCGCGTGAGCCGGCGTTGAAGCCGGGCTTGGCCGGTGCGTTCTTTCACCCCGGCGATGCGCAGTTGCGGCCCGACCGCTACGTTGCCGAGCTTGCACGTATCGTGCGAGCCAAGGGCGGGGTGATCGAGGAACACACGCGTGTCGAAGGATTTGTGCGCGATGGTGTGCGCATTGCGCAGGCGACGACTTCGAGTGGCAACTTCAGCGGTCGCGAGGTCGTGTTCGCACTTGGCGCCTGGTCGCCGCAACTGGCAAAGCAGCTCGGCCTGCGTATTCCGATCCAGCCCGGCAAAGGCTATTCGATCACTTACACACGACCGGGATGCTGTCCGCGCATTCCACTGACCTTGAAGGAACCTAGCGTCTGTGTGACGGCTTGGGAATCAGGCTATCGGCTCGGCAGCACAATGGAGTTTGCCGGTTACGACAGCACGCTGAACCGCACGCGCCTCGATGCACTGAAGCGCGGCGCTGCAGAATTCCTGCGCGAGCCGGAAGGGCCGGCCGTCGTCGAAGAATGGTACGGCTGGCGTCCGATGACTCCTGACGATCTTCCCGTCCTCGGCAGGGCGCCACGCATGGACAATCTCACCCTGGCGACCGGGCATGGCATGCTCGGCGTGACACTCTCGGCGGTCACCGGTCTGCTTGTCAGCGAAGTCATCACCGGCAGGTCTGTTTCGTTCGATCTCGCGCCGTTTGCCGCGTCACGTTTCCTCTGAACCGCAAAAACCAATCGCTCATCGCAATCAAGGGTCGTCATGTTGAACTGCAACCTGCTCTACGCCATCGCATTCGCCGTCGGTGCGTGTTTCGCTTCCGAAGCCTGCGCAACGGAGACCGCTGCGAGTTCTGTCGAATTCCAGTGGGGTGCGAAGATTCCGCTACGCGACGGCGTCAAGCTCAATGCGACCGTGTACAAGCCTCGCGACCAGAAGCAGCCATTGCCCTGCGTGTTCACGCTGACACCGTACATCGCACAAACCTACCACGAACGCGGCATGTACTTTGCGGCTCACGGCTATGTGTTTCTCACCGTGGACGTGCGCGGCCGCGGCAACTCCGAAGGCGAGTTCACGCCCCTGCTGCAGGAAGCGAAGGACGGCCACGACGTGGTCGAGTGGCTTGCAACGCAATCGTATTGCGACGGCAAGGTCACGATGTGGGGCGGTTCCTATGCGGGATACGACCAGTGGGCGAGCGCGAAGGAATTTCCGCCGCATCTTGCGACCATCGTGCCGGTGGCTTCGCCGAAGCCCGGCATCGACTATCCGATGGCGCACAACATGTTCTACTCCTACGACACGCAGTGGCTGACCCTGGTCAGCGGGCGCACGTCGCAGGAGGCCATCTTCGGTGACAACACGTTCTGGAGTTCGCAGTTCGAACGCTGGTACGAAGCGAATGCGCCATTCAAGGAACTCGACCACTACGTCGGCAATCCATCGCCGCATTTCCAGACCTGGATTTCGCATCCGGCGCAGGATGCCTACTGGGACAGCTTCAGCCCGACACCGGAACAATACGCGAAGCTCGCATTGCCGATCCTCAGTATCTGCGGTCAGTACGACGGCGATCAGCCCGGTGCGCTCGCTTACTACCGCGAGCACATGCTATTCGGCTCGACCGAGGCGAAAGCGAAGCACTATCTGATCATCGGTCCATGGGATCACGCCGGAACACGTACGCCGAAGGCTGACGTGGGCGGGCTCAAGTTCGGTCCGGCCGCATTGCTCGACATGAATGCGCTGCACACGAGCTGGTACGACTGGACGATGAAGGCCGGGGCGAAGCCTGAATTCCTCAAGGACAAGGTCGCGTTCTACGTCACCGGCGAAGAGGCGTGGCGTTACGCGCCGTCGCTCGATGCCGTCAGCGCGCGGAACGCTGCGTGGTATCTCGATTCGGTGGCCAGCCGGGCGAACGATGTGTTTGCAGCGGGTGACCTCAAGCAGGACAAGCCCGGTAGCGGCAAAGCTGATCGTTATATCTACGATCCGCTCGATGTCAGTTCGGCGAAATGGGAAGCGGAGGAAGCGACATCGGAAAACGGCCTCACCGATCAGCGCGGTCTCATGATGAATGCCGGCAAGGCGCTCTTCTACCACACGCCGCTGTTCGCAGCCGACACTGACCTGGCCGGATTCTTCAAACTGTCCGCGTGGATTTCGCTCGATCAGCCCGATACCGACATCACGGTCAGCGTGTTCGAAGTGAAGTCGGACGGCAACAGCGTGTTCCTGACCAGCGACGCGCTGCGCGCACGCTATCGCCACGGTCCGCGCGAGTCGGTTTTCGTCAAACCCGGAGTGATCGAGCGCTACGACTTCGATCACTTCACCTTCGTCGCGCGTCGTATCGCCAAAGGCAGCCGTTTGCGCCTTGCGATCGGGCCGATCAATTCGATGTATGCCGAGAAGAACTACAACAGCGGCGGTACCGTCAGCGATGAGTCGGCCAAGGATGCGCGCACCGTCACGGTGAGCCTGTATCACGACAGCGCCCATCCGAGTGCGTTGTCGCTACCGATAGCCCCTGCATCGTCGGTGACGTCAAAGTAGATTGGACGGACATCTCAGGCTGACGCGAAAGCAGGGATCCATCGATGGAAAACAGACACTTCGATCTCATCGTGCTCGGTGCGGGCTCCGGTGGTATTGCGATGGCGATCCGCGCCGCACGCCATGGCGCGAAGGTGGCAGTACTCGAACCCGGTGCGCTCGGGGGCACCTGCGTGAACGTCGGTTGCGTACCGAAGAAGGCGATGTGGATTGCGGCGGAGCTGGCTGAAGCACAGCAGCTAGCGCACGAAGTGGGCTTCGAGCTGACCCCGGCTGCTCTCGACTGGGAGGCTTTCGTCACGCGGCGCGATCGCTATATCGCCAACATCCATGTGAGCTACCGGCGTCGCTTCAGCGAGCTCGGCATCCGCTTGATCTGCGAGCGCGGTGAGTTCCTGGATGCGAATCGCATCGCTGCCGGAAAGCACGAATTGGGTGCCGAACACGTGCTGGTGGCGACCGGCACGCGGCCCCAGCGATCGGCGATCAACGGCGCCCGCTTGGGTATCGACTCGGACGGTTTCTTCGAGTTGCGCCGCTGTCCGCGCCGCGTTGCGGTCGTCGGCAGCGGCTATGTCGCGGTCGAACTCGCCGGTGTATTGCGCGCGTTGGGCTCGGAAGTGACTCTCGTCGCGCGCGGAGAGCGATTGCTGCGCACGTTCGATCACGAACTGGGCAATGCCCTTGCGCAGTCAATGCAGGCGCGCGGTATCGCACTCGCGCTCGGGCGCAACCCGATCGAGGCCTTGCGCGATGCCGACGGCTACGCGCTGCGTTTTGCGGATGGCGATCCCGTGCGCGGTTTCGACGAACTGATCTGGGCTGTGGGCAGGACGCCGAACACACCGGACATCGGCGCGGATCGTGCCGGCATTGCACTGGACGAAAACGGATTCATCATCACCGACGAGTGGCAGAATACGACCGCGCCGAAGGTGTATGCCGTCGGCGATGTGAGCGGACGCGTTGCCTTGACGCCGGTCGCGATCGCGGCGTCGCGCCGGCTCGCCGATCGCGTGTTCGGCGGCAAGGCCGATGCGAAGCTCGACTACGCGAACATCGCGACGGTCGTCTTTTCGCACCCGCCGCTGGCGACGGTTGGTCTGACCGAGGAAGACGCGCGCAAGCTGCACGGCGATGCGGTCACGGTATACCGTTCCAGTTTCCGTCCCATGTTGCTCGCGCTCGCGCAGCGTGAGGAGAAGACGCTGATGAAACTGGTCTGCGTCGGTGCCGACGAGCGCATCGTCGGCATCCATCTGTTCGGCAGTGCAACCGACGAGATCGTGCAGGGCTTCGCGGTGGCATTGAAAATGGGCGCGACCAAGGCCGACCTTGATGCGACGGTCGCGATCCATCCGACCTCGGCCGAGGAACTGGTGTTGATGTAGTCGGCGAGGCCGCCTGAATCCTCGGCGATCAACGTCCTGCGTCGCCCATGCGGCTATGTCGTCAGCGAGCAAGCGTGCTGGTTGCCGAGCGCGATTGCGTCGCGATCAATCAGTCGTGTTGTTTCGGATCGGGTTTCTTGGTCGGCTCGCTCGCTCCCGCGGCTGCGTCCGTTTCGCCAATCGGTCCCACGGTCGCCGTGCCAATCGGGAATGGCGACGTGCGCCATTCGAATTTCGGATCGTATGGATTGTCGCTTTCACGCAGTTGGTGATACGAGATGGCACCATCTTCGCTGCCGCCTCCGAGCAGCATGCCACCCGATGTTGCGAAACCATTGACGGCGGATTTCAGCCCGCCCGGACTGTTGACCGGCTTCACCGCAACGCTCGCTCCGCCAACCTGAAGATTGCCGACAACGCCACCGACGTGCGAGCCGGTCATCGCAGCACGTACTTGCGCCCAACGCATCTTCGCGCGTGCCAATGCGACGTCGTCGCCGTAGGTCGGCTTGAGCTCGCGCCAGATTGCGTTTGCATGCTTGAATTCGTCGGGGGTCAGGTCGGCGTAGATCAGTTCGCGCGCCTGCACGTATTGTGGATCATTGCGCTCCGCGGCCAGTGCCATCCACGCCATCGCGCGCTGCCGATCGATGGGAATGCCCTGGCCTTTGAGATACATGATGGCGAGGTTGTACTGCGCAGGTTTGTACCCCCATGACGCCGCTACCTGGTACATGTTGACCGCGAACGAGTAGTCCTTGTGCTGAAACGCGTGTACTCCGCGAAAATAGAATTTTTCGCCGGGCCGCGCATCATCTTCCGGCGTCGCGTAGTTCCAGTTCGCCGGCCGGTTGACGTTGTCGCTGGAATCGTAACGCGTCGGCAGATTGTCGCTTTGCGCGAATGCCGGAACGAAAGTCATGGAAATCGTGCACAGAAAACCGAGTGAGATTGATCCGTGAATGGTCATGAACTTCCCCTTTTTTGTCGGAGTGCGGCTGCGAAAGCGTTACGTCGGGAATTCTTCGGTTGGCCAAACCGCCAGTGCTTGCACACCCAACAATCGCCTGTCTCATGGCGACGTGATAGACAATTGGAATTCGCCAGCGAAGATGCGCTTGCTGAAAACGATCAGAAGAAGTCGTGATGGTTGGGGTCGGGCTTGGCCGTGTTTTCGCTCGCCCCGCGTGCATCGGTTTCGCTGAGCGGGCCGACTGTGGACGTGCCGATCGGAAATGGCGAGGTGCGCCATTCGAATTTCGGATCGTAGGGATTGTCGCTGCTGCGCAGCTGGCGATACGCGATCGAGCCGTCCTCGCTGCCACCGCCCAGGAGCATTCCGCCGGATGTCGCATTGCCATCGACTGCTGATTTCAGGCCGACCGTATTGACCGGCTTCACTGCGTTCCCCATTCCGCCGACGAGCAGATTGCCGACGACACCCCCGACATGCGAGCCGGTCATGGCTGCACGTACCTGCGCCCAACGCATCTTCGCGCGTCCAAGTGCGACTTCATCGCCATACGTTGACTTGAGCTGGCGCCAGATCGCGTTTGCATGAGCGAATTCGTCCGCGCTCAGGTCGGCATAGAGCAGCTCGCGTGCCTGGACGTATTGCGGATCGTTGCGCTCTGCCGCGAGCGCCATCCACGCCATGGCGCGCTGGCGATCAATGGGCACGCCTTCGCCCTTGAGATACATGATCGCGAGATTGTATTGCGCCGGCTTGTAGGCCCACGAAGCTGAAGTCTCGTACATGTCGACCGCAAATCTGTATTCCTTGCGTTGAAGCGCGCGCACCGCCTGGAAATAAAATTTCTGTCCGGGACGAGCGTCATCTTCGGGCGTCGAGAACTTCCAGTTCGCCGGTCGGTTTACATTGTCGCTGGAATCGTAGCGTGGCGGCAGGTTGTCGCTTTGCCCCAGCGCCGGGACAGCTGTCATTGAAATCATGCACAGCATGCGGAGTGAGACTGATCTGCAAATGGTCATGACCGCTCCCTTCTTGTTGGAGTGCGCCAGCAATGAGGCCACCTCCGCAACTGCTTGCCGAGAAAGCGTCAATGCCTGTGCGTTGCCCGGCAAACTGCCGGCTTCAATACGCACATCAACAGGGACGAAGTCGCAGGCGAGTTCGTCGCACGGCTTTGAACATTCGACTTTCGACTTTCGACGATCAAATGGCCACTGGCACAGCGTCGATCGCATCGAGTGTCTGACGCTGACAGCTCCCGGAAGGCATCACCCGCGAAAGTGCGAGTTCGATATCTTCGCGTTCAATGGCGGCGCTTGTCGTTGTTGCCGGAAGGTTCTGCGTTGCCGCGCGCGAATATTTCGACCGTCAGTGAAAACGTCCGCTGCTCGCCCGGACGCATGGCGCCCACACCGACGAGCTTGCGGTCGATCTCTTCGCCACGATCGTTGCGTATCGACAGCACCATCGAGTACTCCCACGCCTCGCCTTCGGAGGGATGACGGACTGTGCCTTCGACGTGCAAAGCCGATGTCGTCTGCTGCGCTCGCTGCGCCGCCGCCGCGGGATCGAAGCGCAGATGGTGCTGACATGCAGGGCAGACGCTAGCGCTTTCCAGAATGGTCGATTTGCAGTGCGGGCAGATTCGCGTCGTGCCCGCAGCGACGGGGCGGGTCGAACTCACGCTGCGGCGCCGTTCTCCGAACCGTTTCTAGGACCCGGTTTTGCGGCGTTCTTTTCGTCCCATCCGAATTCAGCCTGGCCGCGCATGCGCGATCCGGCAGCGACTGTCAGCGAGCCCGCCTTGAGGTCGCCGATCAGGACGCCGCTCTGTTGCAGGTCGACTTGCGCAGCGCCTTCGATGTTGCCTTCGAGCTCGCCGGCGACGGTGACTTTCTTCGCACGTACGCTGCCGTTCAATTTCGCGTCTTTCTCGATGCTCAGGTCACCCTGCACATTCACGTCGCCCTTGAACTTGCCGGCGATGCGCACGTGGCCTGAGCCTTCGATCTTGCCTTCGATGGTGATGTCGGAAGCGATGAGCGACTCCTTTGCCTCGCTGCGTTCGGTCGTCCGCTGGATCGGATTCGAGGCTGTTGCGTAGTCGGCTATTACCGGAGTTTCCTTCGCGAGGACGGGGGCCGGCTCCGGCGGAAAAGCGAGTGATTCCTTCTTTGCCGCAGGTTGCTGATTGAAAATGGCCATGGTGCAGGTTCCGCTTCAGGGCCTTTGAGGGTAGACCGCATGCGGATGCTGAACGTGTGATGGGACTCACAAAAAGCGAC
>JBDSXV010000089.1:0-88302 GCA_039926025.1 Dokdonella sp. | reverse complement strand
CCGGGAACACGTCCATTGCGATGACCAAGTCGGAGCTGATCGAATCCCTGGCCCTGCGGCAGAAGCATCTGGCTGCCAACGATGTCGAGCTTGCCGTCAAGAGCGTGCTCGAGCAGATGAGCCTTTCACTGTCGACCGGCGAACGCATCGAGATCCGAGGTTTCGGAAGCTTCTCGCTGCACTACCGTCCACCGCGCATGGGGCGCAATCCCAAGACCGGTGATTCAGTCGCACTTCCAGGCAAGCACGTGCCGCACTTCAAGCCGGGCAAGGAACTGCGCGAACGGGTCAACGAGAAGGTCGAACGCCCGGCTTTGTCAACGTCGCCCGAGCCGGCCTGAATCGTTCTTCCGAGGCGTCACGACGCCTTTGCGTCATGATCGAGACTGCTGCGCACAAGAAACTGCGGGGAATACCCGCCGAACCCCGTATCATTCGCCGGCCTGAGCGCTGCCTGCCGTCTATGCGTTTGATCCTGATTTTCCTCACCCTGATCGTGATCGCCAGCGGCGCCATTTTCGGCGCGCTCAATGGCGCTCGGATACCGGTGGACTTCTACTTCTTCCAGGTGAATGTGCCGACTGGCGTTGGCCTGCTTGGAATGCTGCTCATCGGCTGGTTGCTGGGTGGGCTCGTCGCGTGGCTTGGCCAGACACGGAGGTTGCGCCACGAAACGCGCGAGGCGCGTGCTTCACTGCGCGAACTCGATACGGCGCAGGCGCGCAAGGGCGGCGACAGATGAGCGAACTTCCTCTGGCATTGTTGTTTCTGCTGCTGCCAATCGCTGCGTTTTCTGGCTGGGTGCTCGGCCGTCGCGGCAGCGAGCGCAGCTCGGGCGCACGCGTCAGCGAACTATCCACCAGCTATTTCCGCGGCCTCAATTACCTCCTCAACGAACAGCAGGACAAGGCGATCGAGGTCTTTCTCAAGCTCGCTGACATCAACCGCGATACCGTCGAGACACATCTTGCTCTGGGCAACCTGTTCCGTCGGCGCGGCGAAGTCGATCGAGCGATTCGCGTGCACCAGCACCTGATTGCGCGACCCAACTTGAGCCAGGAAGAAAAAACGGTCGCCCTGCTGGAGCTTGGTGAAGACTACATGCGTGCTGGATTGCTCGATCGCGCCGAGACTCTTTTCACCGATCTGGTCGCGATGGACGCGTTGGCGCCGTCCGCACTCAAGCATTTGATCGGAATCTATCAGCACGAACGCGACTGGTCCAAAGCGATCGAACACGCGCGACGGCTGGAGAAGGCGACAGGGGAATCGCAGGGCGCGGTCATCGCGCAATTCCACTGCGAATTGGCCGAACAGGCGCGTGCGCACGGGGCGCGCGAGGATGCGCGCGCGCAGGTGGCGAACGCATTCGCGGCTCAGCCAGACTGCGTGCGCGCGAGCATGATCGAAGGCCATATCGAATCCGCTGCGGGCCACCTGGACGCGGCAATTGGTGCGTTCGAGCGCGTTGCCGAACAGGATGTCGACTACGTTCCGGAGATTCTCTCGCCGTTGCTCGACTGCTACGCGCGTGCACAGCGCATGCAGCGTGCGGAGGAGTTCCTGCTCGATATCACCGAACGCTATCAGGGCGTTTCGCCGGTGCTGGCGCTGGCCAAGGTGTATGCGGAGACTCGCGGTGAACCGGCGGCGGTCAAGTTCCTCAATCGTATCCTGCGCGAACGTCCGTCTGTGCGCGCGTTGATGGCGATGATCGATGTCAATTTGCACACAGCGAGCGGTGAGGCACGCGAAAATTTCCTGATTCTGCGCGAACTCACGCGCAAGCTGGTCGAAGGCAAGGCGATGTACCGCTGCAACCAGTGCGGATTCGGCGCAAAGGCGCATCACTGGCAATGCCCCAGTTGCAAGAACTGGGGCACGGTGCGGCCGATCCATGGCGTTGTCGGCGAGTAGGCTCAGGTGAGCGACGGCATTCGCATGTGCGCCGAAAAGAGTTTTCTCGTGCTGCTGATCGCGACGATGGTGTTGTCGGCTTTGCTGACCTTGATTGCTATTCGGTATGCACTTCGCCGTCAGCTGCTGGACCTACCCGGGCGGCGACGTTCGCACGCCGCGCCAACGCCGCGCGGTGGAGGCGTTGCGATTGTGGTCGCGATGCTTGCGGGTTTCAGCACTCTTCTATTGTCATGCTTCAATGGCGGCATGGGATATCTCGTGGTGCTCGTGCCACCGGTGATCGGCATCGCGCTGGTCGGATGGCTCGATGATCACGGTGGACTTTCCACTCTCAAGCGCTTCGCGATGCATTGCGCCGCCGCCGCGTGGGTCTTCGCCGCGCCTTCGTTTTTCTTCGCCGTATTCGTCGGGGAAGGGACGATAGACAATGTCGGGCTCGCGATTTTCGTCGGGCTCGCGGTGACGGTCGCCATTGTCTGGTCGATCAACTTGCACAACTTCATGGATGGGATCAACGGGTTGCTCACGCTGCAGGCGCTATTCGTGTTGTGCGTGCTGGCGGGCCTGTTAGCCTGGAAGGGTGGGGGAGGAAGCGCTGCTTTGCTGGTATGTTCTGCTGCGTGCGCCGGATTCCTGCCGTTCAATTTTCCGCGTGCTCGCGTGTTCATGGGCGATGTCGGCAGTGGCGTGCTCGGGTTCGTGATCGCGGTTTCCGTGCTCTGGCAGACTGGTATGCCAAGAGTCGCTGCGGCGAGCGGTTTCGTGCTGTGTTCGGCCTTCGTTGCCGACGCGACCTGCACCTTGCTCTCGCGCATGCTCGGCGGTCGCCGTTGGTATAGTGCGCACCGCGAGCACCTGTACCAGTGGCTGGTACGTTGCGGGTATTCGCACGCGCGTGTCGTCGCGCTTTACATGGGCTGGAATCTGTTGATCGTGTTGCCTGTCGTCTATTGGATGAATCGCTCCCCCGCACTGGCAGACCAATCCAGCGCTGCTGGGCCGTCGACCGGCATTGGCGCGGCAGCGGCCGTCTATTCGATGGCCGTCATTTTATGGTGGGTAGGCAAGCGCCGCTGCCTGAATATGGTGGCGATGCGGAGGCAGCATGCTGTTGCGTAAGGCGATCGCGGTCATCCATCCGCGTCTGGCTGTCGTTGCGCACGACATGTTCATGGTCTGGATCGCATGGACTGCGGTGAGCATGATGCGCTGGTCGCTGGAGCCCAATCCTGCGCCGGTATTTCTGGTCGGTATCGAGGCGTGGCTGGTGCTTGCCGCGCAGGGTCTTGTATTCTGGTGGACCGGTCTGTATCGAGGACTGTGGCGCTTTGCCAGCGTGCCGGATATCTGGAACATCTTCCGCGCATGTCTCCTCGGCGCGCTCGCGATAGCGATCACCCTGTTCCTGTACAACCGCCTCGCTACCGTGCCGCGCACTGTACTCGCGGTGTATCCGTTCGTGCTGGCGATCCTGCTCGGCGGTCCGCGCCTGCTCTATCGCTACTGGAAGGACAGCCGTCTCGACTTCGTCACCCGCACGCCGAGCCTGCGCGTGCTGGTGCTCGGCGCCGGCAAGGCCGGTGATGCCCTCGTTCGCGATCTGCGCCGCGAAAACCGTTACGCACCGGTCGGCTTTCTCGACGATAACGTGCAACTGCGAGGTTCGCGTCTGCATGGCATCCCGGTGCTCGGCACGCTCGACCAGTTGCCGCAACTCGCACGGGAAACGGCGGCCGAAATGCTGGTGATCGCAATGCCGGCCGCAAACAAGTCGCAAATGCGCCGCGCGGTCGATTTGTGCGAGAGCTGCGACCTGCCGTTTCGGACCGTTCCGCGGCTGGAAGACGTTGTTGCTGGCCGTTCCAGTTTCAACGAACTCAAGGAAGTTGCGATCGAAGATCTGCTCGGACGCGAACAAGTACAGCTGGACTGGACCGCGATTCGCACGCGCCTCGCGGGCAAGCGTGTTCTGGTAACAGGCGGCGGTGGCTCGATCGGTTCGGAATTGTGCCGCCAGATTGCGCGGCTCGGCGCTGAGTCACTGACCGTGCTGGAGCTATCCGAATTCAATCTCTACACGATCGAACAGGAATTGCGTCGTGACCATCCCAACCTGCTCTTCAACGCATGGCTCGGCGACTGCGGCGACGCGATGACGTGCGAGCGCGTGTTCGCGAACGCGCGCCCCGAAGTCGTGTTCCACGCAGCGGCGTACAAACATGTCCCGTTGCTGCAGGGCCAGGTGCGCGAAGCATTTCGCAACAACGTGATTGGCACGCGTGCCGTGGCGGAAGCCGCCGATCGCCACGGGGCGGACAGTTTCGTGCTGATCTCCACCGACAAGGCCGTCAATCCAACGAGCGTGATGGGTGCATGCAAGCGTGTCGCCGAATTGTTCTGCCAGAATTTCGCACAGCACTCGAGCACGCGTTTCATCACGGTCCGCTTCGGCAATGTGCTCGATTCGGCCGGCTCGGTCGTTCCGCGCTTTCGCGAGCAGATCCGAGCGGGTGGCCCGGTCACCGTCACGCATCCTGAGATCACACGCTATTTCATGACGATCCCGGAAGCCTGCCAGCTCATCCTGCAGGCATCGGTGCTTGGGCAGGGCGGCGAGATCTTCGCACTCGACATGGGCGAGCCGGTCAAGATCCGCGACCTCGCCGAGCAGATGATCCGTCTGGCCGGCAAACACGAGGACGGCGACATTGCAATTGTCTACACCGGATTGCGTCCGGGCGAGAAGTTGTTCGAGGAACTGTTCCATCCGCTCGAGAACTACAGCGACACCACGCATGCGAAGATCTTCCTGGCGCAACCGCGCAGCATGGCCTGGAGCTTGCTGATTGCTCAATTGCGTCAGGCTGAGGTTGCCGTGCGCGACTTTGACGAAGACGTGTTGCAACGGATCCTCGATCACTTGTTGCCGGAGTTCTCGGCAACTGCGAACCCGCCAGCGGGCGTGGTCGTTGCGTTCGGCCCACGATGAGCACCTACCAAACCACTGTTTTCGAATTACCAGAGGGCATTGAATGAGCAAGCGTCTGCGCAAAGTCGTCTTCCCTGTGGCCGGCCTCGGCACGCGCTTCTTGCCGGCGACCAAGGTAGTGGCCAAGGAAATGCTGCCGGTACTTGATCGACCACTGATCCAGTATGCGGTCGACGAAGCGGTCGACGCCGGCGCGGATACGCTCATCTTCGTGACCAACCGCTACAAGCACGCGATCGCCGACTATTTCGACAAGGCGTACGAGCTCGAAGCCAAGCTTGCGCAATCGGGCAAGAACGATCTGCTGGCGATGGTGCAGGGGACATTGCCAAAGAATGTGCGCTGCGTATTCGTGACCCAGCCTGAAGCGCTTGGACTCGGTCACGCCGTCCTTTGCGCCAAGCCGGTCGTTGGCGACGAGCCGTTCGGCGTGGTGCTGCCAGACGACCTGATCTGGAACGGCTCTGCGACATCCGGTCGCCCGGGCGCGTTGCGCCAGATGGCGGAGCTTGCCGCGAGCGAAAGCGCCGGCGTGATTGCCGTCGAGGAAGTGCCGCGCGATGAGACGAACAAATACGGCATTGTCGATGCAACGCCCGTTTCCGAGCGCGCTGCAAGGATCAAGCTCGTGGTCGAGAAGCCCAAGCCCGAAGTCGCACCGTCCAATCTCGCGATTGTCGGCCGCTACGTTCTGCCGGGGCGAATTTTCGATCTGCTGGAGAAGACCAGGCCGGGCGCGGGTGGTGAAATCCAGCTGACCGATGCAATCGAGATGCTGCTGGCCGAACAGTCCGTACTGGCCTATCGTTTTGAAGGCACGCGCTTTGATTGTGGCAACAAGCTCGGCTTGGTCAAGGCGACTTTGCACATGGCGCTGGAAGATCCGCAGCTGGCGGAAGCCACGCGCGGTTTCATCAAATCGCTCGTCAATTGACGGCATATGGCGCCGCCATGGACTTGAGCTGGATCCTCAACCATCTCGGTGAAGACCGCCAGCAATACTTTGGTGCGGTCGCACCACCGATCATTCAATCGTCGATCTTCGCGTTCCCGACCGTAGCTGCGATGCGCGAGGGTTTTCGCGATGAACTCGGCCATCACGTCTATACGCGCGGCAACAATCCCACGGTCGAGATCCTGCGCAAGAAAGTTGCGGCGCTCGAAGGGGCCGAGGACTGCCTGATGTTTGGCAGCGGCGCGGCGGCAATGTCGGCCGCTGCGATCGCGAGCGTATCGGCCGGCGATCATGTCGTTTGCGTGGCAAAGCCGTATAGCTGGACTCGCGCAGTGTTGTGCGATTTGCTCGGCCGCTTTGGCGTCACGACCACGTTCGTCGATGGTACCGACATCGGGAATTTCGAAGCTGCGCTGACCACGCTCACGCGCCTGATCGTGCTGGAAAGTCCGAACTCGATGACCTTCGAGCAACAGGACCTTGCAGCGGTCGCTGCGCTGGCGAAAGCACGCGGCATCCGGACCTTGTGCGACAACAGCTATGCAACGCCGCTGAACCAGTCGCCGATCGCGCTTGGCATCGACCTCGTCGCGCATTCCGCGACGAAATACCTCAACGGACACAGCGATGTCGTTGCCGGCGTCCTGTGCGGTAGCAGCACCTTGATCCGAGAGATATTCCGCGGCCCCTACATGACCCTCGGCGCAATCCTCGCGCCGCACGACGCCTGGTTGCTGATCCGTGGTTTGCGTACGTTACCGATCCGCATGGAGCGCATCGCCACGACAACTGCGAAGGTGATCGCCTTCCTGCAGGCGCATCCGCGCGTGCGTCACGTGTATTCGCCGCAGGCCAGCGACAACCCTCAGTTCGGATTGACCCAGCGCCAGCTGCATGGCGCGAGTGGCCTGGTCACCATCGAGATTGATGCGATGGATGTCGCCACCGTCGAACGCTTCTGCAACGGACTCAGGCGTTTCCTCATGACAGTGTCGTGGGGCGGCTACGAATCGCTCTTGTTTCCGGTGTGTGCGGTATTCCCGCAGCATGCGCCGTTGCAGCCTGCCACCGGCGTGCCGCTCAACTTCGTGCGCCTTTCGATCGGCCTGGAAGATGCGGAAGCGCTGATCGCCGATCTCGCACAGGCATTTGAATTGCTGTCGATGCACAGCGCATGAAACGCGCTGTTCCGCTCAGTGCGCGGCCGAGAACAAACGCCAGCTCAGTATCACGGCGCTGACGCCAAACAGGATCATTGCGAACGCGGCAATGTCGAGCAAGCGCCCGACCCTCAGCGCGGATTGCCCGCGCCGCACGGGCGTGTCGCGCAGGACGCGCGCCCCACCAAGCGGCCAACGCCCTTCTTTTTTCACTCGATAGGCCATTAGCCCCGCGTAGCCAGCGAGCAGGAGCAGGCACAAGCCACTGCCGATGGCGGCAATGCCGATGTCATGACGCAGGCGTTCGACCAACTGCGTCGTCGGCATGCCTGCCGCCTTTTGCGTGAGCCATGCTTGATACACATACAGCAGCGCAAACGCTGTCAATACAGCGATCGCCAGCACAATGACGGTCACACGGCGCAGTTTTCGATCGGCGTGCAGGATTTCGGTCGTCATGCGGCCTCCCCGGGACCTGTGCACTATAGCGAACGCAATTCGGACAAGGCGCGCCGCCTGTCGCCGAATCGCCGCGTCGGTCGCGGCTGCTATCCTTGGCAAATGAATCGAACCCTGTTGCTGCCGTTCCTGTTGCTGCCGCTGGCCGCGTGCCAGACCTTGCAAGACATTGCGCCGAAGCGGGCGGGCGCAAAGCCCCCCTTGTCCGGACGTCTTCTGGCAGGTGAGTACGACAATCACGAACAAGTGTGGTCCGCTCGCGGCGTTGTGGCTGCTGCCGTGGCGCCGCACGTGGTCGTTGTGCTCGAAGAAACGCCGAACGCGGATTGGTCCGTATGGCATGTCCACTACGATGCGACTCCTGCGCTCGACGCCGTATGGGCACTGCAGCGCAGCCATGCCGGCAACGGGGCACAGTCTCTTTTGCCTCATCGCGCCATCGTGGCAACACCCACTACGGGTTCTGCATTCGATCCCAAACAATGGACGCCGCTCGCTGCCTGCACCTTGCGCGGCAGCGTCACGTCAACTGCAGTGCGCGTCGCCACCGATGTCGCCGCCTGCGCAGCCATCATTCCAGGCATCGGGCCCGATGCCGCCTTGCTGCCATTGTCAATCGAGCGTGAAGGCGAGTGGCTGCATCTGCGCCTGTACGCAGATCAGGCGCGCGGCGCAGATGTGCGCGAGGACGCGCGCAAGGTCGAAACCTATACCGGCTGGGCCGCCGTCAACGGCAGCGGTCCGCAAGGTGCCGGCAGCGGCAACGACTGGCACATGAACAAGGCGATCCGCCTCGGCAGCGAAGGCAGTCGCGCTGCCTTGGCATGGCGCGACGGAAAACCTTCGGGTTATTCGCTGGGTCTGGAGCGCCTGACCTATCGCGAAGGCAATGTTCCAGTGCTGAAACTGTCCGTAGTCGACGACGCCACCGGCGGCACGCTCGCGTACGCGTGGGCGAATCCGGAGGCGACGCGGATCGGCATCAACCTCGGATGGGTGCAGGTTGGACTCGATCGTACAGGCGCGCTGCCTGCCGATGCCTCCGCTGTGCACGCGGCGCAGGCAGCCGTCCCAACCAAGCCGTGAGTGAAACGATTTCAGGTCAGCGATTATTCGCGCGTTCTGCCAGGACCCGCCACGGCATGGCCTCAGTCGCGATTGAACGCGCGCTACCGAACTGTACTCGGCTGTCTTGACGGCGAAGGCAATGGCTCTCACCCGCGGCGTCGCCGCGAATGAGAGCAGCCACGATCAAAGCGCCTCGAAAATTCCCGCCGCACCCATGCCGGTGCCGATACACATCGTGACCATGCCGTATTTCTGATTGCGACGACGCAGGCCATGGATCAGCGTGGCCGCGCGGATAGCACCCGTCGCGCCGAGCGGGTGGCCGAGTGCGATCGCGCCGCCCAACGGATTGACCTTGCCCGGATCGAGACCGATTTCACGAATCACTGCGAGCGACTGCGCGGCGAACGCCTCGTTCAATTCAATCCAGTCGAGCTGATCCTTGTTCAATCCGGCTTGGGCAAGTGCCTTCGGAATGGCTGCGATTGGGCCGATGCCCATGATCTCGGGCGGTACGCCGGCGACCGAAAAGCTGACGAAACGCGCGATCGGCGTGAGACCGTAGGTCTTGATCGCATGTTCGCTGGCGAGGAGCAGGGCGCCCGCGCCATCGGACATCTGTGAAGAATTGCCTGCAGTCACGCTGCCGCCCATGCGGAACACAGGTTTCAGTTTGGCCAGGCCGTCGAGGCTTGAATCCTTGCGCGGACCTTCATCGATCGAGATCGTGCGCAAATCATCGCGAATCGAATGGGCGCCCAGATCCGGATAGTGATCGGCCAGTGTAAATGGCGCGATTTCATCAGTGAATTCGCCCGCGGCGATGGCCGCAAGCGCTTTCTGGTGAGATGCGAGCGCAAATGCATCCTGGTCTTCGCGGCTGACCTTCCATTGCTCGGCAACTTTTTCAGCCGTGATGCCCATGCCGTAGGCGATTGCCACGTTGTCGTCGCTGAAGGCGGCCGGGTTCATGGCGATCTTGTTGCCCATCATCGGCACCATGCTCATGCTCTCGGTGCCCCCCGCCAGCATGAGATCAGCTTCGCCGAGACGGATTCGATCAGCGGCCATCGCGATCGCCTGCACGCCGGACGAACAAAAGCGGTTGATCGTGACGCCCGGTACCGAATTGGGCAGACCCGCGAGCAGCACGCCGATGCGCGCGACGTTCATGCCCTGCTCGGCTTCGGGCATTGCGCAGCCGATGATCGCGTCGCCGATGCTCGCGAGGTCGATGCCGGGTGCCTTCGCAATCGCCGCTCGCAGAACGTGCGCGAGCAGATCGTCTGGGCGGGTATTGCGGAATACGCCCCGCGGCGCCTTGCCGACTGGCGTGCGCACGGCGGAGACGATGTAGGCGTCCTGGATTTGCTTGGTCATTGCTTTCTCCGAAAGCCGGGATTCGAGATTCGGGAGTCGGGATTCGTCAACAGCAAGCAATGCCGTCAGCGATTCGCGTTCTCCATTCTCGTTCCCGGTACTGCGATTGTGTTTGTTTCGAATCCCGAATCCCGAATCCCGGCTCTCAGTTTCTAAGCGGCTTGCCGGTCGTCAGCGTGTGCTGGATGCGCTCCTGCGTCTTCGGCATCTGCGCGAGTTCGAAGAAATGCTTGCGCTCGAGATCGAGCAACCATTTTTCGTCGACCTGCGATCCGCGTTCGATGACGCCACCGCAAAGGCTGTCGGCGATGCGCGACGCGATCTCGTAGTCGTGCGGCGAAATGAAACGGCCTTCAAGCATGTTCACCAGCATCATCTTCAAGGTCGCGGTGCCGACATCCCCGGCCACGCTCACATCGCGCGCAGGCAGGGGCGGGCGATAACCCGATTCAGCCAGAGCGGCGGCGACCTTCTTCGCCACGTACAGCAATTCAAACCCGTTGAACACGATCACATCGCTGTCGCGCAGCACGCCCATCTGCTTCGCTTCGAGTGCGCTGCCGGACAACTTCGCCATTGCGACTGCCTCGAACATGCGCTTGATCTCGGGGAACGCATCGCCATCGGACGCGCGCTGCGATGCGCGCGTCGCGATTTCCTTCAATCCACCGCCGGCTGGGAGCAGACCGACACCGGCTTCAACGAGACCGATATAGCTTTCCAGTGCGGCGACGGTACGCGCACTGTGCATCTGGAACTCGCAGCCGCCGCCGAGGGCGAGGCCGCGCACCGCCGCGACAACGGGCACCAGCGCATACTTGATGCGCATGCTGGTGCGCTGAAAATTCGCGATCATCGATTCCAGTGCGTCGATCTTGCCGGCCTGCACCATGCCGAGCATGCCTTTCAGATCCGCACCGGCAGAGAATGCATCGCCGCTCTGCCAGATCACGACCGCCTTCAGATTCTTTTCTGCGTAGTCGATTGCCTGCTGCACGCCATCGAGCACCGCGTCGTTGACCGTATTCATCTTGGTCTTGAACGAGAGAATGCCGATGCCGTCGTCGCCGAGCGACCACAGGCGCACGCCATCGTTCTCCCACAGCGTCGTGCCGGTGTCGAACTTCTCGCCGATCAACGCATCCGGGAACAGCTGGCGCTGGTAGACGGGATGGTTCGAACGCGGCTCGTCCTTGCCGGTGCGCGGCGAATAGGAACCTGTCGCGTGATGCACACCGTCGACCTTGCTGACCCAGTCGGGCAGGGGAGCGTTGCTCATCGCCTTGCCAGCTGCAATGTCCTCGGCGATCCAACTCCCCACATCCGCCCAGCCGGCTGACTGCCAGGTCTCGAACGGACCGAGCTTCCAGCCGTAGCCCCAGCGGATCGCGAAATCGACGTCGCGCGCAGTTTCAGCGATGTCAGCCAGATGGCACGCCGCGTAGTGGAACAGGTCGCGGAACACCGCCCACAGAAACTGCGCTTGTGGATCGTTCGATGCGCGCAGCTTGCCGAATTTTTCGGACGGATTCCTGATCGCAAGGATGGCAGCGACCTCATCGGAAGCCTTGGCCGCCGACGGCACGTAGTCCTGCTTCGCCAGATCCAGCACGACGATGTCCTTGCCGCGCTTGGTGTAGATGCCGGCGCCCGCCTTCTGCCCGAGGGCTCCCTTCGCGATCAATGCGGACAGCCATGCCGGTGCCTCGAAGTGGGCATGCCACGGATCGTTGGGCAAGGTGTCGGCCATCGTCTTGATCACGTGCGCCATCGTGTCGAGGCCGACCACGTCCGCGGTGCGGTAGGTCGCACTCTTCGGTCGCCCGATTGCCGGCCCCGTCAGCGCATCGACGAGATCGAAACCCAGGCCGAACGCATCGGTGTGGTGCATCGTTGCGAGGATCGAGAACACGCCGATACGGTTGCCGATGAAGTTCGGGGTGTCCTTCGCATACACGACGCCTTTGCCCAAGGTTGTCGTGAGGAACGCTTCGAGACCGGCCAGCACGTCTCGATCGGTCTTCTGGTCCGGGATCAGCTCGACCAGATGCATGTAGCGCGGCGGATTGAAGAAATGGATGCCGCTGAAGCGCGGGCGCAGTTTGGCCGGCAATGCTTCGGCCAACGTGTTGATCGAGAGGCCAGACGTATTGCTCGCGACTACAACAGAATCAGATAGATAGGGCGTTATCTTCTTGTAGAGATCGAGCTTCCACTCGAGCCGTTCGGCGATTGCTTCGATGACGAGGTCACAGCCCTTCAAGGCGTCGAGGTTGTCGTCATAGTTGGCCGCGGTGATCGCGGCAACCTTCGATTTCTCCGCCAGCGGCGCGGGCGAAAGCCTGGCCAGATTCGCGATGGCCTTGTTCGCAATGCCGTTCTTGTCGCCGTCCTTGGCCGGCAGGTCGAACAGCAAGGTCTCGACATCGGCATTGGCGAGGTGGGCAGCGATCTGCGCGCCCATGACGCCGGCACCCAGAACCGCCACCTTTCGGATACGAAGGGGAACAATATTCATGCAAAACCTCTCAGGACAAACTTGAAAAAGTGCGGTCGTGGTGGCCGCCGTTTGAAGGCGGTTGGCAGGGATTATTCCGCCCGCAGGCCGGCTGCGGCGAAGCGCACCAGATGCTGGGCGCTCTGTTCGCGATGGCTCTGTTCGCTGACGTTGCTCTTGCGCTTGATCATGCCGAAATCGGCCATTGCGTACGTGAGGGCGCCCGCAACAATGTCCAGTCGCCAGTACAGCTCGTCCTTGCTCAAACGCGGCAGAAGCTTCGAAAACGCGCCCGCAAACTCACGCAGCACATGGCCGTAATTGTCGGACAGGAACTTGCGCAGACGTTCGTCATGTTCGGCATACGCGCGCGCAAGCACGCGTACGAACGCGGTGCCGCCCGTGCTGTCCATGGACTGCTCCAGAGCGGGGCGGATGAACGCATCGAGCACATCCTCTAGCGTGCGCAAGGGATTCGCCTCGATCGCGGCCAATGCGGTAAGCCGATGCAGGTTCAGTTCATCGAGACGGCGCCGGAATACCTCTTCGATCAGGCTTACCTTCGAGCCGAAGTGGTAGTTTACGGCCGCCAGATTGACCTTCGCCGCCGCGGTGACCTGACGCAGCGACGCACCCGCAAATCCGTGCCGTGCGAACAGCGTTTCGGCGACGCCAAGGATGCGCTCCCTGGTCGAAAAATTGGGCTGTAGTGGGCGCAAGGTCTGCCATTCACGAATCAAACGATCGTTTGAATAGTAGGCGAGCCCCCACCGCTGGTCAAACGGGAAGCTCGCTGGAGTGTCAACTTTGCCGAAAATTAGCTAGAATCCTAAGCGATAATGTGAGCTAAGCCCGCGGATTGGCGTGGATTTAGCGTTATAACGGCGACTTGGGCCGTTCCCCCTGAAACCTGACCCTTTGGAGATCCCGGCATGGCGCTGGAGCGCACTCTTTCCATCATCAAACCCGACGCGGTCGCAAAGAACGTCATCGGCGAGATTTACACCCGCTTCGAGAAGGCGGGCCTCAAGGTCATCGCTGCGAAGATGAAGCATCTTTCGCGCACGGAAGCCGAGGGCTTCTATGCGGTTCATCGTGAGCGTCCGTTCTTCAACGCGCTGGTCGAATTCATGATTTCCGGCCCGGTCATGATCCAGGCGCTCGCCGGCGAGAACGCCGTGCTCAAGCATCGCGACCTGATGGGAGCCACGAATCCGAAAGAAGCTGCGCCCGGCACGATCCGTGCGGATTTTGCGACGTCGATCGACGCGAATGCGGTGCATGGTTCGGATGCAGTGGATGCTGCAAAAGTGGAAATCGCGTACTTTTTCGCAGATACCGAAATCTGCCCACGTTGATTGCGACTCATGCAAATGATTGAACAGCCCGTCCAGCATTTGCTCGCCGAGTCCGGCCCAGGTCCCGACTCGACGACGACGAGCGCGCCATCCGCCGCGCGCCAGGCGGTGTCGCCGGTCAGGTTCAATCTGCTCGACTACGACCGGCAGGGATTGCGCAACCTGTTCGCTCAACTCGGCGAGAAGCCGTATCGCGCCGATCAGGTGATGAAATGGGTTTATCACCGACACGTCACCGATTTCGCGCAGATGACCGATGTGGGCAAGGCTTTGCGCGACAAACTGGTCGATGCGATCGAAATTGTCCCACCGAATACGTTGCTTGAAAAACAGGCGGTGGACGGAACGCACAAATGGCTGCTCGGAATGGATGGCCGCAACGCGATCGAGGCGGTGTTCATTCCGGAAACCTCGCGCGGAACCTTGTGTGTGTCCTCGCAAATCGGCTGTGGTCTCGCGTGTACGTTCTGCTCCACCGGCACCCAGGGCTTCAACCGCAATCTTTCCGCAGCGGAAATCATTGGCCAGGTCTGGGTTGCGGCAAAATATCTCGGTAACGTTCCGCATCATCAGCGCAAGCTCACCAACGTCGTGATGATGGGTATGGGCGAACCGTTGTTGAACTTCGACAATGTCGTGACTGCGATGAGCGTGATGCGCGATGACCTCGGTTTCGGTCTCGCGAACAAGCGCGTCACGCTGTCGACCGCGGGCCTGGTGCCGATGATCGACAAGTTGGGTGAAGTTGCTGACGTCTCGCTGGCAGTCTCGCTGCATGCGCCGAACGACGAGCTGCGCACTCAGCTGGTGCCGCTTAACAAGAAGTATCCGATCGACGAACTGCTCGACGCCTGCGCGCGATACGTGGCTCAGCGCCCGCGCGCTTCTATTACTTTCGAGTACACGATGCTCAAGGATGTCAACGACAAGCCGGAGCATGCGCGTCAGCTGATCAAGCTGATGCGTCGCTTGCCATCGAAGGTGAACCTGATTCCGTTCAACCCTTTCCATGGTACGCGTTACACGCGCTCCGACGAGGACGTGATCCGGGCATTCCAAAAAATACTGCTCGATGCGAATGTGCTGACCATGGTCCGGCGAACGCGTGGCGATGATATCGACGCGGCCTGTGGCCAGCTAAAGGGCCAGGTCACTGACCGTACGCGGCGCCAGGCCGAATTCCTGCGCAAGCTGGAAGGGGGCGTTGCCGATGCCGCGTGAACACGGACTACTGGCGATTGCGCTGAGTGCGTCGGTCGCGCTGCTGTCGGGCTGCCTGGGTGGCGGCGGCAGCAAGCTCAAACCTGACGATCCGGCGACCCAGCGCGAAGATGCAGCGCGCGTGAACACGGAGCTCGGCCAGAAATACTTGCAGCAGGGCAAGCTTGAAATTGCACTGGAAAAGCTGACCAGGGCACTGTCGGTAGACCCAGACTATGTGGATGCACATACCGTCGTCGCCCTGCTGTACGAGAACATCAACGATCCGGTGAAAGCAGAAGAGCACTATCGGCGTGCGGCGGAGCTCAAGCCCAAGGGCGGCAACGTACTCAACAACTATGGCACCTTCCTGTGCAAGCTTGGCCGCTACGACGAGTCGCAGGTGTATTTTGACCGCGCGCTTACCGATCCGTTCTACAAGACGCCCGCGGTCGCATTGACCAATGCCGGTACCTGCCTGTTGAAAGCAGGCAAGCGTGATGCGGCCGAGGCTTCCCTGCGCAAGGCGCTCGATCTCCTTCCAAATGAAAGCGAAGCTTTGGTGCAGCTTGCCTCGGTACTGTACGACAAGGGCGAGTATTTCAAGGCGCGCGCGTTCATGCAGCGTTTTGAAGCGACAGCGCAGTCGCGACCCGACGCACTGTTGCTCGGTCGCAATATCGAATTGCGTTTGGGCAATGGTCGTGCAGCTGGCGACTACACCCGCAAGTTGATGCAGGATTTTCCGGAATCGGAGCAAGCCCGCTCCCTGAGCGTGCAAAGCCAGTCATGACCGTACATGGCGGCCGGCAGCCAACGAGCGTCACCGAAGACACCAACGACGAAAGTGGCGGCCAGTTGATGCTGCCCTTGTCCAGAGGAACGCGAGTAATGAGAGTCGCAGAGACCAGTGAATTGAACGAGTCCACGCCAGCCGACGGCACGAATGTGCCAGTCATCGAGCTCTATGATCGCGCCAGCGCTCCGCTTGGGCAGCGGTTGTGCTCTGCGCGCGAGACACGCAACTGGAGTCGTGCCGATGTGGCCAACCGCTTGAAGTTGCCACTCAAGTTGATCGAGCGGCTTGAGTGCGACGACTACGAAGGTCTCTCCGATGGCGTCTTCCTGCGCGGATATTTGCGCAGCTATGCGCGTCTGGTGGGTGTTTGCGTCGAGCAGGCGACGAGCGTCGCTGCCGCGCATACGCAAACCGCTCCGCTGATTGCGACCGGCACGATTTCGCGTTCGCGATATTTGTTCGATCGTTATTCGGTGAGCGCCACCTATCTGGTCTTGACCGCGATCATCGTGGTGCCGGCCGTATGGCTGGCGACGCACGGCGGACTGGAGCAGAACCTGGCCCGCACGACGCCACTGGATGCGCCAGCGAACATCGTATCAATTCCGGTACGCGAACCGGTTGGCAACTCGGCGGCTCCATCGTCCACTGACGATACCGCGTCCGGTACATCCGTTGCCACAGCGTCCATGACCACACCGGCGCCGAGCGTGTCGGTCGACCCACCACCGGTGATTGCTTCGATGACCCCTTTCGCGGCCACGCCGGCGCCAGCCGTGGATCCGGCGCCTGAGGAAGTCGCTCCGCCAGCAAATGCGACCGGAAGTGGTGCGCATACCTTGAGCCTCAAGCTCAGCCAGCAAAGCTGGGTCGAGATCACAACGGCTGACGGACGCAAGCTCGAATACAGCATGCTTGCTGCCGGCAGCGAACACAGCTATCGCAGTGACAGCCAGCTTTCAGTGCGGCTTGGCAACGCGCAAGGTGCACAGTTGCGCACGGATGGTGCCGCAATTGACCTGACGCCATTCCAGCGCGGGAATGTGGCGCATGTAAGGGTGTTCGGCGAAGCCGGGGCTGGCGTCAGCCGGATCGATCAGTAACGCCACCTGACTGTGCCGCAGCCCAGCGGCCATAGAGGTCGCGTCAGCGCTGTTTCCTGCTACCCTTGTGCGCCTTTCGACCGCCCGCTGGCGCGGTCGCTGTCGTATTTTTTGTTTTTCCCCAGGTGAATGCATGTCTTTCGACGTTCTCGACGAACACGAACAAGGTGAACTGGTCCAGAAATGGTTGCGCGAGAATGCGCTGTCGATCGCAGTCGGGATTGCATTGGGTCTCGTCCTGATTTTCGGCTGGCAGCAGTGGAAGTCGCACCGCGCAAGGCACACCTCGGAGGCCGCAGCGCAGTATCAGGCGCTGTCGGACGCGGTTGAGGCCAAACACGACGAAGACGTCAACAAGATTGCCGACGTGCTGCGCAAGGATTTCCCGGAGACCGCGTACGCGGTATTCGCGGCAATGGCTCAGGCCGATGCTGCCGCGAAGAAGAACGATCTTGCCGGAGCGGCTAGCGCGCTCGAATGGGCGCAGCAACAAGCGGGTGCAGCCAGCCTGAAGTCGCTTGCTACCCTGCGGCTCGCACGCGTCAAGTTGGCGCAGGGTGACGCCGACTCGGCGTTGAAACTGATCGATGGTTTGCCGAAGGACGACTACGCCGCGTTGGCTGGCGAGACAAAGGGAGATGCATTGGCCAAGCTCGGGCGTGCAGATGCGGCGCGCACGGCTTATCAGGACGCGCTGTCACACCTCGATCCACAGGCCACCAACCGCAGCTTGGTGCAGATGAAGCTCGACGATCTTGCCGCAACCCCCGCTGGCCCGTCTGTGCCGGAAAAGGTCGGCTCATGAAGCGTTCCCTGCTCGTCATCGCCGTGCTCGCCACGGCGCTCAATGGTTGCACCTGGCTGAAGAGTCTCGGCAAGAAGGACAACGTCGAGCCGCCGACTCCGCTGACAGAGTTCGCACCGACTACGCAGATTGAAAAGGTGTGGAGCGAAGGCATCGGCAAGGGTGCTGGCATTTCTGGCGCGCGCCTCTCGCCAGGAAGCGCGGACGGCCGCTTGTATGCGGCGAGCGTAAATGGTGACGTCGAGGCGATCGACGCCACCAGCGGGCACACGATCTGGCAGAAGCATCTGGGCAAGCGCCACGGCTGGTGGTGGCGACGCACTGAAAATTCACTGCGCTGGTCGGGCGGACCCACCGCGCAGGGTGATCTGCTTGTGGTCGGAGGCCTCGATGGCCAAGTCCAAGCATTGTCGACACAGGACGGCGCCGAGCGCTGGAATGTGCAACTGAGTTCAGAAGTCATTGCCGCACCGGCGATCGCCGATGGGGTCGTGGTCGTGCGTACAAATGACGGTCATCTGATTGGGCTCGATGCGAATGATGGCAGCCGCAAATGGATTTTTGACCAGCCTGTGCCAGCACTCAGCCTGCGCGGAAATTCGGCGCCGCTGATCGCAAATGGTGTCGTCTACGATGGTTTCGACAACGGCAAGGTTTTTGCCGTGCGTCTGGCCGATGGCACTGAAGTGTGGACGCAATCGCTGTCCAACGGCGAGGGCAAGACCGAGGTTGAACGCCTGTCCGACGTTGACGGCAGCATCGTGTCCGATGGGAGCGTGCTCTACGCCGCCGGCTATCGTGGCCAACTCGCCGCGCTTGCGCTGGACAGCGGTCGGCCTGCGTGGCAGCGCGACCTGTCGAGTTATGTCGGCGCGGCAGTCAGCGGCAGCACGGTTGCCATCGTCGACGCGGAAGGCAATGTCTGGGCGTTCGATCGCGAGACGGGCGTCAATCTGTGGAAGCAGGACAAGCTCAAGTATCGCTGGCTGAGTGCTCCGGCAATTCAGGGTCAATACGTGGTGATCGGTGACAGCGAAGGCTATGTGCATTGGCTCAGCCTGAGCGAAGGCAAGTTCGCTGCGCGTGAGCGGATCAGTCGGAAGGCGATTGAAGGTGCGCCGCTGGTGGTCGACGGCACGCTCTACGTCGAAGACGTGAAAGGACATATCGGCGCTTATCGCGCCCGGCAGTAATATCGCCGGCAATTCAACGAGGGCGTATTCACAGCGCCCCGCGCGACGCATCGCCGTGCGCCACCATTGACGCATCCTCCATTGGTTTTGCCCGATGGAGGGACTTCGCTTTCGGAGCCAGCAATGCTTCCCGTAGTTGCCCTTGTGGGGCGCCCCAACGTCGGCAAGTCGACGCTATTCAACGTACTGACGCGCACGCGCGACGCCCTCGTCCACGACCTGCCCGGCGTTACGCGTGATCGCCACTACGGCATCTGCCGTCTCGCGGCCGCTCCATTCGTGATCGTCGACACCGGCGGCTTGATGGACAACGCCCAGGGGCTGGACAGTCATACCGTGCGCCAGGCGGAATTTGCAATCGACGAAGCCGACGTGGTGCTGCTGACCGTCGATGCGCGCGATGGTTTGCTGCCAACCGATCGCACCATCCTCGATCGACTGCGTCGTGCCGCCAAGCCGATGCTGTTGCTGGTCAACAAGGTTGATGGTCTCGACGAGCACACGGCTCTGGCCGAGTTCGCCGCACTTGGGGTGGCCTCTGCTCTGCCAATGTCGGCCGCGCACGGTCGCGGCACAACGCCTTTGCTTGCTGCGCTGGAGACCTTGCTGCCGAAAGTAGAGGGTGATCCTCTTGAGACGCGGCCGGATGAAGGTATCCGCGTCGCGATTGTCGGTCGCCCGAATGCCGGCAAGTCGACGCTGGTCAATCGTCTGCTTGGCGAAGAGCGTGTGATCACTTCCGAAGTAGCCGGCACCACACGCGATTCGATTCGCGTCGTGCTGGAACGTGATGGGAAGCGCTATACCTTGATCGACACCGCTGGCATCCGTCGCCGCGCGCGCGTCGAGGACGCGCTGGAGAAATTCAGCGTGATCAAGGCGCTGCAATCGGTGGACGCGGCGCACGTCACCGTGCTGATGCTCGACGCGCGCGAAGGCGTCGCCGACCAGGACACCGCGTTGATCGGCCATGTACTGGAGTCGGGCCGCGCGCTCGTACTTGCGGTGAACAAGTGGGACGACATGGACAAATACAGTCGCGAGCAATGCATCGCGTCGTTGTCGCGAAAGCTTGAGTTCGCCACATGGGCACGCCAGGTGTTCATTTCCGCGCTGCACGGGAGCGGCATCGGCGAATTGATGAAGGCCATCAATCGTGCCTACGCCTCGGCCAATCACAAATTTACATCGTCCGAGCTCACGCGAGCGGTCCAGGCCGCTTACACGGCGTATCAGCCGCCGCTCGCGCGCGGTCATACGCCGAAGTTGAAGTATGCACATCCGGGTGGTGCGAATCCGCCCACCATCATCATCCACGGCGCGCGCACCAAGCACATTGCCGAAAGCTATCGTCGCTACCTCGAGAATTTCTTCCGCAAGCGCTACCGTCTCGAAGGCACGCCGATCCGCATTGAATTCCGCGATAGCGACAATCCGTTTGCCGGCAAACGCAATGTGCTCACCGAGAGTCAGGAACGCCGGCGCACGAAGATGATCCGCAAGGCCAAGAAAGACAAGCGTTGAAGAACCAACGCTGAAACAAGGCGCTCAAGAGACGAGCTGATGCAAGCGACGTCGATCACGACTGCCATCCTCGCCGGCGGCGCCGCATCGCGCCTCGGGGGGCGCGACAAGGGGCTCGAACCGCTCGATGGCCGTCCTCTGATCGCCTGGCTTGTTGACTCTGTCCGAACCATGGAAGCTGGAGCAGCTTCAGCTGCATTGTTGCTCTCATTGCAAGTTGATCGCGAAAGGATTGCGTCCGAACGCGCATCCGCTGATGCGCTGGGCGACAGTAATTTGCTGATTGTCGCGAATCGGAATATCGAAGCCTATTCGCAGTATGCGACGACGATCAGCGATGACGTAGCCGGTTTTCGTGGGCCGCTCGCCGGCATCGCAAGTGCACTCGCATTCTGCACCACGCCGTGGCTGATGACGGTGCCCGTCGATTGCCCGCGACCTCCGCGCGATCTCGCAAGCCGACTGCTTCAGGCGGTATCGGCTGGTGCCGCCGACGGGGTCGTCGCGCACGATGGCGAACGGCGCCAGCCGTTATTCGCGATCTATCGTCGACAGCTTGCCGGTTCCGCCGCGCAAGCCGCCGCGATGGGGCGGGGCGTCTGGTCCTGGCAAGACGCTATTGGCACACGCGAGCTTGATTTCTCCGACTGCCGCCGGCAGTTTCATAACCTCAACACGCCCGCCGAATTTGCAGCCTATGCCGATCTCGACAAATCTTGAGTTCGCGACGCAGTTGTCCGTCGACGAAGCGCGGTCGCTGGTTCGCGAACTCGGCGCGCAAAAGCGCATGCAGCCCGAGTCGGTCGACCTCGACAACGCACTCGGCCGCACGCTCGCGGCGGACATGTTGGTACCCCACGATCTACCACCATTCGCCAATTCCGCCATGGATGGCTACGCGTTGCGCGGCAGCGAACTTCCCGTCCAGGGCGAAACGTGCTTCCGCGTGTCAGGTGCGGTACTCGCGGGCGCGCCCGTCGAACCCGTCTTTGCTGCAGGCGAGTGTGTGCGCATAACGACTGGGGCTCCGTTGCCGTCCGGCGCGGACACGGTCGTGATCAAGGAGAACGTGCGCATCGACGGCGACCACATCGTCGTCTGCGCCGGCGAGCTGGCCGGCGCCAATGTGCGTCCGGCTGGCGAAGACTACCGTGCTGGAGATGTCGCGATGCGTTCTGGCGCGCGTCTCGGGCCAGCACATCTGGGTGTCCTGGCGGCGTGCGGATGCACGCAGGTGAAGGTGGCGCGTCGACCTCGAGTTGCCTTGTTTGTGACGGGCGACGAACTCGTACCGCCGGACCAGACGCTTGCATACGGCCAGATCCACGACAGCAATCGCTACACCCTCGGCGCCATGCTGCGTGAATTGGGCATTGAACCCGAGCCTGTTGCACACCTGCGCGATGACGCGGACGCATTGCGTGTTGCCTTGCGCGAAGCGGCCGACCGTTGCGACGTGGTCATCAGCAGCGGTGGCGTATCGGCGGGCGAGGCAGATTTTTTGCCGGGCGTCGTCGCTGAACTCGGGAAGATCCATTTCTGGAAAGTACGCATGAAGCCGGGCATGCCGCTGCTCTGCGGTGATATCGGCGGCGCGCTCGTGTTCGCGCTGCCAGGCAATCCGGTATCGACCATCGCAACGTTTCTCACGCTGGTGCGGCCTGCCTTGCTGGCGATGCAGGGCGCGGATGTGGGTGGATCGGGTACATGGAAGGCGCGGCTTGCGACTCCAGTCCTGAAGAAACACGATCGCTGCGAATTCCTGCGCGCGAGGGTCGAGGCGCGTGATGATGGCGCCTGGTGGGCGATGCCGTTGCAGAGGCAGGGTTCGGGCATGCTGCGCGGCGTCGTCGAGGCGGATGTGCTGATCGTGGTGCCGGAGCATGTGCGCGAACTGGCTGTCGGTTCCGTCGTCGAAGTCCAGTCCCTGTCAGGTTTTTGCTGAAAACATGAAAATCCGATCCGAACGTGGGTCTGCGGCTGATGAGGTACAGGAAATCACTCCGGCCGAGGCGCATGCTCGCCAGCGCGCTGGCGCGCTCTTGCTCGATGTGCGCGAAGACGACGAACGCGCCGCCGGCATGGCGGCGGGCGCGGTGGGGGTCGCGCGTGGTTTGATCAAGCAGCGCATCCACGCAATTGCGGCCGATCCGCAACAGGAAATTCTCGCCATTTGCGGCAGTGGGCAGCGATCTCTGCTTGCGGTCGCGACCTTGCGTGAATTGGGCTACAGGCGAAGCGTTTCCGTGACAGGCGGTTTTGCGCGCTGGAAGGCCGAAGGTCTCGCCGTGGAGCCGGGCGCGCTTGATGCGGATTCGGCCGAGCGCTATGCGCGCCATCTGGTATTGCCGGGTGTCGGTATTGCCGGGCAGATTCGTCTCGCGGCAGCGCGCGTTGTTCTGATCGGTGCGGGCGGACTTGGTTCGCCGGCAGCCTTGTATCTTGCTGCTGCAGGCGTGGGATCACTGACCATCATCGACGACGATCATGTCGAACGATCGAATCTGCAACGCCAGGTCATTCATACGGACGCGCGCGTCGGCACGCCGAAGACCGAATCCGCACGCATCGCGCTGGTGGCGTTGAATCCCTCGGTGCACGTCAACAGCATCACCGAACGCATCAAGGCGTCCAATGTCGAAGAACTACTGCGTGATCATGATGTCGTGATCGACGGTGCCGACAATTTCTCCACCCGCTACCTGCTCAATGCCGCGTGCCTGCGTCTGGGCCTGCCACTGATCTATGGCGCCGTGCATCGCTTCAGCGGTCAAGCCAGCGTGTTCGATCCGCGCCGCGAGGATTCACCCTGCTATCGATGCCTGTTTCCGGAGCCGCCGTCGGCTGCCGAAGCGCCCAACTGCAGCGAAGCCGGGGTGCTCGGGGTGTTGCCTGGCATCATCGGACTGTTCCAGGCGAATGAGGCGCTCAAGTTGCTGCTTGGCATCGGCATCCCCCTTGTTGGCCGGCTCCTGTGTTACGACGCGTTGGCGGGAACATCACGCGAACTGCGCCTGCCGCGCGATCCGGCGTGTCCTGGATGCGGAGCCCAAGCGCAGTTCACTGGTTACGAGGATGTTGTGCAGATCTGCGCATCCGCCTGAAAGCATCGCGGCTGAAGCCGCTCCCACAGAAACAGAATTTCCGCAGGATCGAAATTCAAAACGATCGAAAATCGAAACGATCGAAATTCAAAACGATCGAAAATCGAAACGATCGATATTCAAAACGATCGAAATTTGTGGGAGCAACCGTCTGTGGGAGCGGCTTCAGCCGCGATGCTTTCGCTGCTCGTCGGCGAAAGCAGCCAGTTGCTCCGTTGTCGCCTCCGGCTGATATTTCGCCTTCCACGATGCGAAATCTTCGCCATAAATGCGTTCGCGCGCCGAGTCCTTCTCCATCACCATTCCGCGCGCCTCGGCCGCCTCGCGATACCAATCGGCGAGGCAATTGCGACAGAAGCCGCCCGTGATCATCAGGTCGATATTCTGTACATCCGTGCGCGTGCGCAGATGTTCGAGCAGGCGGCGGAACGCTGCAGCTTCGAGTTCAGTGTTGAGATCGGTCATGCTGCGCTCCTCGCGATGGATGCGCCGTCGCACGATGGTTTGAGCGCGAAGACGCCGACATGGGATAATGCCCGTTTACCGCTGGGATCCCAATGACCGCGCGACTCCTCGACGGCCGCCGCATCGCCGATGACGTGCTCGACAGCGTAGCTGCGCGGGTCAAGCTGCGCATTGCTGCCGGCAAGCGCGTACCGGGGCTTGCGGTCGTGCTGGTAGGTGCCGACCCGGCGTCCGCGGTGTACGTGCGCAACAAGCGGCGGTCGTGCAAGCATGTTGGTTTTCGTTCGCTCGATTTCGACCTCCCCGCGACCACCAGGGAAGCCGACCTCGTTGCCTTGATCGATCGCCTGAATGCGGATCCTGACGTGCACGGCATCCTGTTGCAGCTGCCTGTGCCACCCGGCATCAATGCGACGGCCCTGATCGACCGCATCGATGCGCGCAAGGATGTGGACGGCTTCCAGGCCGAAAACGTTGGCCGCCTCGCACTGCGCCAGCGGGGTCTGCGCCCATGCACACCGAAGGGCGTGATGATCCTGCTTGCACACACGGACAGGCCTGTGCGCGGGCGCAAGGCGGTCGTCGTTGGCGTATCCAACCACGTGGGCAGACCGTTGATCCTGGAGCTTCTGCTGGCAGGCTGCACGACGACGGGTTGCCACAAATTCACCGCAAGCCTCGAACAAGAGGTGCGACAAGGCGACATCGTCGTCGTCGCGGCCGGCAAACCCGGCCTGATCAAGGGGCAGTGGATCAAGCCGGGCGCGGTTGTCATTGACGTTGGCATCAATAGACTTGACGACGGTCGGCTCGTCGGCGACGTCGAGTTCGCAGCCGCAGCGGAGCGCGCATCATGGATCACGCCCGTTCCCGGCGGCGTCGGTCCGATGACGGTGGCAACGCTGATGGAAAACACGCTGGAAGCCGCCGAAACTTTTTTCGACTGAAAGCGAGCAAAACAGTTGCGAACACCGGTGCGAATCAAATCGCCACTCATTCTGCTTCACCGAGACCTACATGTACCCACACAACGCATCACGAACCTTCATCCTCGCAGCGTGCATCGCCGCTTTCGGCCTCAACGGCTGCGCGGGTGTGGTCAATCGCGCAACCCAGAGCCTCGCGGACAATCTGAGCGCGGGTATCCTCGATCAGGATGACCTGGATACGGCACGCGAAGGCGTGCCGGCCTGGCTCGTGCTCGTCGACGGCTTGATCCAGGGTTCGCCGCAGAATGCGAACCTGCTGATCGCCGGCTCGCGCCTGTACGACTCGTACGCGAATGCATTCGTCGACGATCCGCAGCGCGCCAAGCGCCTGACCGCGCGCAGCCTCGGCTACGCCCGGCGCGCAACCTGCGTGAATATCCCGGCCTTGTGCGCTCAGCTTGATGCGCCATTCGAATCCTTCCAGGCCGAGGTCGAGAAGGTGAGCGTGAAAAATACGGCCACGCTGTATCAGCTGGCCTCTTCGTGGGCCGGGAGTCTGCAATCCAACCGGGACGACTGGAAGGCGATTGCCAATTTGCCGAAAATTCAACTGCTGGTCGAGCGCGTGGTCGCGCTCGATTCGGGTTATTCGAGGGGCGAGCCATACATGATCCTCGGGGTGCTCGCGACGCTTCGACCTGCTTCGCTGGGTGGCAAACCGGAGGAGGGCAGGGCGGACTTCGAGAAGGCTCTTGCAATGTCGAACGGCAACAACCAGATGGTGCGCGTGCTCTACGCGGAGCACTATGCGCGGCTGGTTTTCAACCAGGAGCTGCACGACAAGCTGCTGAACGAAGCGATCGCGGCAGATCCGCATTCGCCGGGGCTGACGCTGATCAATACGGTCGCCCAGGTACGGGCGCGCAAGCTGCTCGAATCGGGCAAGGATTATTTCTAGTGTGCTGCAGCGTTCATTTGGGAGATGGATCGCGACGCGGATCGTTGTGCTGGACGCCGACCCGGAGCGAGGTCCCTAGCGATTGCTATGGGCCGAGACAGGGACAAGTCCAGCGCCGAGAATCCGAGCGAGCCGCTTCCGAAATGAGCGTTGCAGTCCACTCTTCGTCGTCCCGCGTGGCGGGTCACGAGTCACTATCGCTGAATCAAGAATCCGGAATCAAATGATGAATATCCTGAGCAACAGTTTACTGGTCCTGGCGATCGGATTTGCATCCACCGCAGTCGATGCAGCCACCATCAAGATCGCGACCATCGCGCCGGATGGCACCGCGTGGATGCGCGAAATGCGCTCCGCTGGCGAAGCGATCAAGACGAAGACCGAGGGACGCGTCGAAGTCAAGTTCTACCCCGGCGGCGTGATGGGCGACGATTCGACCGTGCTGCGCAAGATCAAGATCGGCCAATTGCAGGGCGGCGCGTTTACAGGTGGCGAAGCCGCCGTGATCGCGAAGGATGCGCAGATCTACAGCTTGCCGTTCCTCTACCGAAGTGAAGAGGAAATCGACCAGGTCCGCGCGAAGCTGGATCCCTTGCTGAAACAGCAATTCGAGAAAGAAGGCTTCGAACTCGTCGGAGTCAGTGGTGGCGGCTTCGCCTACCTGATGAGCACGCGCGACCTGAAAACGCGCGACGACCTCAAGGCCGCGAAGGTGTGGGTGCCGCAGGGTGACAAGGTGGCCGAGCTTGCGTTCAAGACGGGCGGGGTGACACCGATCCCGCTGGCGCTCTCGGACGTCTACACCAGTATGCAGACCGGTTTGATCGACACCGCCGCGAACACACCTTCCGGCGCCATTGCGTTTCAGTGGCATACCAAGCTCAAGTATATGGTCGACTTGCCACTGACCTACGTGGTCGGCGAACTGGTCATCGACAAAAAGGCAACCGATGCGCTCAGTGTGGAAGATCGCAAGACGGTTGATACGGAATTCGGCGCAGGCTTCGCCCGACTCGAGAAAGTCAATCGAAGCGACAACACATCGGCGCGCGAGGCGTTGAAGCAGGGAGGAATGCGCATCACCGCCCCCGATGCTGCCGATAGCAAGAGTTGGGAATCGATCGGTACCGATGTGTTCAAGCAACTGTCGGACCAGGGTGCGCTTTCGCCGGAAATGCTCGCCGCGCTCAACAAGGCGCTCGCCGATGTCCGGGGTGGCAAGAAGTGAGCGAAGAGGGCACCGGCGCTACTCGCTGGCTGGAGCGCGTCGAGACCGGGGTGATCGCGTCGCTGGTGCTTGCGATGGTCGTCCTGGCCAGTGCGCAGATCGTTCTGCGCAATTTCTTCGACAGCGGTCTCTCCTGGGCCGATCCCCTGCTGCGTGCAATGGTGCTGTGGGCGGCGATGCTCGGTGCGCTCGCCGCAGCACGCGACGACAAGCACATCGGCATCGATTTCGTCGCGCACTTTGTACATGGGCGCACGCGCCGCGTCCTGCGCGCAATCAGCCTGCTGTTCGCCACGGGCATCGCGGCCGCGATGGCTTGGTATGGCGTCGGCCTGGTGAAGCTCGACTACGCCGGCACGAACGCCATCGCCGGCATTCCAGGCTGGTGCATTGAAGCGATCATCCCGATCGGCTTTGCTTTGATCGCGGTGCGCCTTGCGGTTCGTGCGTTCCAGCCGCCGCGCAGCGACGCGCCTGCGCTGGCTCCGGAGTTGCCATGATCCTGCTGGTGGTCCTCGTATTGATCGTGCTCGCTGCATTCGGTGCGCCGTTGTTCGCGCTGATCGCGGCGGTCGCGCTGCTGGGTTTCCACTCGGCCGGACAGGACGGTGTCGCTGTAGCGGTCGAGTTCTACCGGCTCGCCGATATGCCGGCGTTGATCGCGATTCCGCTGTTCACGTTGGCGGGATTTCTGCTTGCTGAGAGTCAGGCGCCACAACGCCTGGTACGAGTTACCAACGCGTTGCTCGGCTGGTTGCCTGGCGGCCTCGCGATCGTTGCTGTGCTCGCCTGCGCGATGTTCACTGCATTCACCGGAGCGACTGGCGTGACCATCGTCGCGCTCGGCGCGGTGTTGTATCCGGCGTTGCTGGAACAGAAATACGGCGAGAAGTTTTCGCTTGGCCTGCTGACTGCCTCGGGCAGCCTCGGCTTGATCCTGGTGCCATCGATGCCGCTGATCCTCTACGGAGTCGTCGCACAGCAGTTCCACACGACTCCACCTGTCACAATTGACGGCTTGTTCAAGGCGGGCATCCTGCCATGCGCCCTGATGGTGACCCTGCTGTCGATTTACAGTATCTGGCACGCGCGCCGCGTTGGTGTTACGCGCGAGCCCGTCAGCGGCAAGGAGTTGCGTGCCGCTTTCATTGGCGCGACATGGGAACTGCCTTTGCCGTTCGTGATCCTGGGCGGCATCTATTCGGGCAAGCTCGCTGCATCGGAAGCTGCCGCTGCGACCGCGCTGTACGTGCTCGTCGTGACAGTTTTCATCCGTCGCGAGATTGCGTTCGCGAAATTGCCCAAGGTTGCGCGCGAAGCGATGTTGCTGGTCGGCGCGATTCTGGTGATTCTTGGTTTCTCGCTCGCGTTGACCAACTGGCTCATTGATGCCGAAGTGCCGGAAAAACTATTCAGCGCCATCCAGGGCAGCATCACCAGCAAGGCTACCTTCCTGCTGATTCTCAACGCGTTCCTGCTCGTGTTCGGCATGCTGCTCGAAGGATTTCCAGCGATCATCATTCTGGTGCCGCTGGTACTACCTGTCGCACTTCACTATGACGTTGATCCGGTGCATTTGGGCATCCTGTTTCTCGCCAACCTGCAACTGGGCATCTTCCTGCCACCGGTGGGCATGAACCTCTTTATTGCGAGCATGCGTTTCAACAAACCGGTGTTGACCCTGGTGCGGGCGAGCCTGCCATTTTTCCTGATCCTGCTGGGTGCGGTACTCGTCATTACCTACTGGCCGGCCTTGTCGCTCTTCCTCGTGCGCTGAGTGCTAGCGCATGCGCGTTCCCTGCCGCGTCAGTGAAGTCTGGATCATCCGCGCGATTCGTGCGTGGTAGCCGCCAAGCGCAGATTCGCTGACTGGAAATTCGCTGAGCCGCGCATCGCCGGCCTCGTGCGTCGTGTGCTGCCTGCACGTGAAGCGCAGGAACTTTGCAAAACGAATGTCGCCGGCAAGCGACTTCGGATTCTTCACGATCAGCGTATCGATGTTCGCGACCTCCGCGCACGTCTCATCGGTGGCGGCACTGGAACCTTTTTCGACATAGGCGATCGCCACAGCGAGACTACGCCCTCGCAGCATGAGGTCGTCATCCTTGGCGTGCGTCGGTGCCAATGTTTCCTGCATGCGCGCGATGTCGAGTCTTGCCTGTGCCGTGTTGCCCGCTAGCAGATGCGCGAGTGCGCTCCAGTAGAGACTGCGGCCGAGCTCGATATCGAAGCCCGCACGCTCTGCCGTTGCTATCGCCTCGTCGAGGCTTTGGCGCGCGTCGCTCTCGCGCCCTTGCCGGATCCGCAACGCTGCGAGGTTGCACAAACTGCTCGCAAGTTCCGGATTCGGCCCCTGCGCATCCTTGATGCGCAGACGATCCAGTGCAACGGTTCGTTCCATCGCCACCACGGCCTCGGGCAGGCGTTCGGCGGCACTGTACGCGCGCGCCAGCGAGTTGGTGAATTCGGAGATCGACGGATTGTCCTTTCCGTAGACCGATTGCGCGACATCGAGCGCCTCACTTTGAATCTGGATTGCCGGGTCATGCCGCCCCTGACTGCTGAGCGCCATCGACAGCGTCCCTAGCGCATCGATCAGCAACACGCGTTCAGCCGTGTCGTCGCCGCGCAGCGAGGCAACCAGCGGCGTCAGCACCGCTTCGGCTTCGGCGGCGCGACCGAGTCGATTGAGCGCGAATGCCAGGTGCGAACTCAGCTCCACGCGCAGATACCGGTGGTCCGAAGTGTCGTTCAACAAACCGAGGCCGCGCCGCATGGCCGTGACGATGTCGTCGTAGCGGTTTTGAACCTGCAGGCCGTAGACGCGCAGCGCCAGCGAATAGGCGACGAGCTTGGCCTGTTCGGGCATGCGCGTATCAAGTTGTTTTTCCGCACGTTCGAGCAGAACTGGACAAGCATCGGAACGATTGTCCAGATCAAGCATGCGGCACTGCTGGATCAGTGCGGACGCGTGCTGCACCTTGTCGCCACTGCGTTCGGCGATTTTACGCGCTTCCTCGATCAATGGCGCCGCGGGTTCGAGCTGGCCAAGCCCGAGATACGCGGACGCCATCGTCAGCAGGAGATCCGCGCGCGCCGAGTCCTGCCCCTGCATGGCAATGCGTACGCTGCGGACACCGCTGTCGAGTAAATCGCGCACGCTGACCTGATCACCCTTCTGCTTGGTAGGGTCGGCGTTGTCGAACAACACGCGCATGAACTCCAGCGCCTGGCGCGCGCTGTCGCGTTCGGTGCGCGCAACTTGCGCTTGCCATGTGGCCACTGCGAGGCCACCGATCAAGGCGAGCATGGCAAAGGCACCCAGCGCGGCAGACTGTGCATGCCGGCGCAGGAACCGGTCGGCGTGATAGCGCCAGTTGCCGCGGCGCGCGTGTACCGGACGGCGCTCGAGATAGCGGTATATGTCGCTGGCGAAATCGGCGACGCTGGCGTAACGCTGTGCGGGCTCCTTGCGCAGTGCCTTGAGCACGATCGCATCGAGATCGCCACGAAGCTCACGGTGCAACCGCGCTGCGCTGATGTCGCGACTTGCGGCGATGAGGTCACCCGAATGACCATCCTGCGTCAGCGTCACGATCAGGCTCGGTCGCGTCGGCTCCTGGTCGAGGACTGCGCGTTCGTATGCCGCCGGAGTGGAATTGGCGACGTGGTAGGGACGCCGTCCACTCAGCAGTTCGTACAGCAAGAGGCCGAGAGCATGGATGTCGACCGAGGTCGTGACCACCTCACCACGTATCTGCTCAGGCGCGGCATACTCGGGCGTGAACACGCGCGTCGCACTGGTGCCTTCGGTGCTCGCATCGAGCAGTTTTGCGATACCAAAATCGAGCAGCTTTACCACACCATCGTTGCCGACGAGAATGTTCGAGGGCTTGAGGTCACGATGCACGACCAGTCGCTGGTGCGCATGACCCACCGCCTCGCATACCGTGAGGAAGAATCGAAGCCGTGCGTTGATATCCAGTCGCTGCTGATCGCACCAGGTGCGCAGGTCCTTGCCATCGACAAATTCCAGCGCAAGCCAGGGTTTGCCTTCGGCCGTGACGCCGCCGTCCACCAGATGCGCGATGTTGGGATGCTGCAGACTGGCAAGGATCTGTCGCTCTGCGCAGAATCGCTTGAATACGTCGCTCGCATCCCAGCCGCTGCGGATGAGTTTGATCGCGACATTCTGCTCGAATGCACCGTCGATGCGCTTGGCCAACCACACCGAACCCATGCCGCCGCGACCGACTTCTCGCAGCAACTGGAACGGTCCCACAATCTGATCGGTATGTTCGAGCGTTGAGTTCGCTTGCTCCTCGGCCGAGATCCGCTCCGCAAGGTTTGCGATGATCAGCGGTGCATGATCGGCCAATCGGTGCGCATCGCTGATGCTGTCGGCACGCAGCATCGCCAAAGCCTCAGCGCGCACCTCGGCATCGTCGTCACACTGCCGCAGGAGCAGCGTTTCCCAGTGGGATGGCTGCTCGTCGACGAGGGCGTCAAAGAGTGTGCGCGCGCGGCGCCAGCGTTGCGGATCCATCGTATTTCCTCACTCGCCCCAAGGTGGATGCGTGACCGAAGCAAGCTGTTGCGTCGCAGAGGTTGCCGTATTGTCACTGCTTCGTGATGGGCATGCCCACGGTATCCGTTCAATGCGGCGCCTTCGAACATACGCAACGGTGTACGTCCGCGGATCACGCGGCGTCACGCACGCAGCAGGCCCCGGTAGAATACGCGGATGGAATCGAGCGCACCGCTGGAACTGCTCCACCTCGACGATGACCTGTTGGCGGTGAACAAGCCCGCTGGTATTGCTGTGCATCGAAGTCATCTCGTCGGTGCCGACGAGGACTACCTGATGGATCGCTTGCGCCTGCAGGTCGATGGTCGATTGCATGCCGCGCATCGCCTCGATCGCGCAACCAGCGGCGTGCTGCTGGTCGCGCGATCCAGGGAAATGGCGGCCGAGCTCGGACGCCAGATGATGGCGCGCACGGTAGAGAAGACCTATCTGGCTGTCGTCCGCGGCTGGCCTGCGGAGGAGGGCGAGATCGACTACCCGCTGTCGGGTTCCAGCCTGCGTGGCGAAGCGAAGCCGGCTCTCACGCGCTGGCGCCGACTTGCCACGATCGAAGTACCGATTGCGCAAGGCCGCTACGAGCAACAGCGCTACGCCTTGCTCGAAGTCAGTCCCGAAACCGGCCGCTATCGCCAGATCCGCCGACACTTCCACCATGTTTCCCATCACCTGCTGGGCGACACCAGTCACGGCCGCGGCGATCACAACCGCCTGATGCGCCAGTATTACGGCGTGCATCGCCTGCTGCTGCATGCTTTGCGTCTGCGCGTAGTGCATCCGGCGACGCTGGCGACGATGGATTTCCAGGCTCCGCTGGATCGCGCGTGGTTGCGCTTGCTCGAAGCGTTTCGTTGGAGCGAAGTCTCCTTTGCGGGACAGGATTCGTCGGGGACGGTTCTCGCCAATGACACCATCCCCACCCAACCCTCCCCTTGAAGGGGAGGGCTTGAGCTCGCTGCTTTGAAGTCCTTCCCTTCAAGGGGATGAAGAGGCGTGTTTGCAGACCACTGGTCTGCGCGCCGATGAACGCCCGAAGGCTGCGCCTGACGGCCGGGGAATTTAGGTGGGGATGGTGTCTACATCTCGCCCGTGCATCGGGACTGAAGCCGTCTGGCCATTCCGAATCACACCGCTGGCGAGTAGGCGCTCGAGTCTGTAAAATAGGGCATGCGCATACTCTCCGACGCTCTTACCTTCGACGACGTCCTGCTGGTTCCGGCCCATTCGGTCGTGCTACCCCGCGATGTCAACCTCGGCACCCGCCTTGCCCGCAACATCCGCCTGAACCTGCCCATCATTTCTGCGGCGATGGACACGGTCACCGAGGCGCGCCTCGCGATCACGATGGCCCAATGCGGCGGCATGGGCATCATCCACAAGAACATGACGATCGAACGCCAGTCCGCCGAAGTGCGTCTGGTGAAGAAATTCGAGGCGGGCGTGATCCGCGATCCGATCACCGTCACCCCGCAGACATCAATCCGTGACGTCATCGAGCTTACGCGCCACCACAATATTTCCGGCGTACCGGTCGTCGATGGCGAGCTGCTTGTCGGCATCGTCACCAACCGGGATCTGCGCTTCGAGAAGAAGCCTGAAGATCCGGTCAAGAACATCATGACGCGCAAGGAACGTCTGGTCACGGTGCGCGAAGGCGCAGCGGAAGACGACGTGCTCGCGCTGCTGCACAAGCATCGCATCGAAAAAATCCTGGTCGTCGATGACGCGTTCCGCTTGCGCGGACTGATCACCGTCAAGGACATTCAGAAGGCGCGCGACAACCCGAATGCATGCAAGGACGACCACGAACAGCTGCGCGTCGGAGCGGCGGTCGGAGTTGCCGGCGATACCGAACAACGCGTGGCGGCACTCGTCGAGGCCGGCGTCGATGCGCTCATCGTCGATACGGCACACGGTCACTCACAAGGCGTCATCGATCGCGTGCGCTGGGTGCGCAGGCAGTTCCCGAAGATCGCGCTGATCGCTGGAAATATCGTCACGGGTGACGCGGCGCGTGCGCTGGTCGATGCGGGCGTCGATGCGGTCAAGGTCGGTGTGGGCCCTGGCTCGATCTGTACTACCCGCATCGTCGCAGGGGTCGGTGTACCGCAGATTTCGGCAGTCAGCATGGTGGCCGACGCACTCAAGAATTCCGAGGTCGGGCTGATTGCCGACGGCGGCATCCGTTATTCGGGCGATATCGCCAAGGCAATCGCAGCCGGCGCCGATTGCGTGATGATTGGTGGCATGTTCGCGGGCACCGAGGAAGCACCCGGCGAAGTTGAGCTTTACCAGGGCCGTTCGTACAAGAGCTATCGCGGCATGGGCTCGCTCGGCGCGATGGAAAAGGGCTCCAAAGACCGCTATTTCCAGGACAACGAAGGCGATACCGACAAGCTCGTGCCGGAAGGCATTGAAGGTCGCGTTCCGTATCGCGGCCCACTGCGCAGCATCGTGCATCAGCTTGCTGGCGGCCTGCGCGCATCCATGGGTTACGTCGGCTGCGCCACCATCGACGACATGCGCAGCAAGCCGCAATTCGTGCGCATCACCTCGGCCGGTGTGCGCGAGTCGCATGTGCACGATGTCACGATCACGAAGGAAGCGCCGAATTACCGGCTGGATTGAGGGCGGCTACTGAGCGTGGAAGCAACGTCATCACCCGTTCGCGAATATTTTCGCACTGCGTTCCGATGGCGGCGTGGCAGGCAGCAGTCGGGCTACGACAAGGTGCTCCTTTTGCAGGCCGTGTGGCCGCTGCCATTTGACATCTACATCCTGCGATTCCGCAAAGGTGCCCAGATTTTTCCGCATACTGATCCGGTTTCTCGCGGGCGACATTTTCGATGCAATATGGTCCTGACGCGTGCCAGGGTGGGCGGCGATTTCATCTGTGCCACACCGATTTTTGCAACAAGCCGCATCAAGATTTTTCGTCCCGATGCATGCGAGCACGGCGTCACGCGCGTGGAACGCGGATCGCGTTACGTGTTGAGCATTGGCTGGGTGCTTCAGCGTGGTTCGCGCTGACAATGAATTCACTGGCAGGAGTCCATGTCCAATATCCATAGCGACAAGATCCTCATCCTCGACTTCGGCGCGCAATATACGCAGCTGATTGCGCGACGCATCCGTGAGCTTGGCGTTTACTGCGAGATCTGGGCGTGGGATCACGATCCGGCCGAGATGGAAGCGTTCGGGGCAAAGGGCATCATTCTCTCTGGCGGTCCCGAGTCGACAACGCTCGCCGATGCACCGAAAGCGCCTCAAACCGTGTTTGATTCCGGTCTGCCGATTCTGGGCATCTGCTACGGCATGCAGACATTGGCGGCACAGCTCGGCGGGGCGACGGAAGCGTCGGATGCGCGCGAGTTCGGTCATGCGCGCGTTGAAATCGTTGCACATGACCGCTTGCTCGCAGGGCTGACGGACCACGCACCGGCGCAGGCACTCGATGTCTGGATGAGCCACGGCGATCACGTTGCTGCGCCGCCGCCGGGTTTCGTCGTCACGGCACGCACCGACCGTATCCCGGTCGCGGCGATGGCGAACGAGGACAAACGCTGGTACGGCGTGCAGTTCCATCCGGAGGTCACGCACACGAAGCAGGGCAGTGCTCTGCTGAAGCGTTTCGTGACCCATGTCTGCGGCTGCGCCACGTTGTGGACGGCGGCCAATATAATTGACGACCAGATTGCGCGCGTACGCGCGCAGGTTGGCGATGATCACGTGCTGCTCGGCCTCTCTGGCGGCGTCGATTCCTCCGTTGTCGCGGCTTTGCTGCATCGTGCAATCGGTGACCGCCTGACCTGCGTGTTCGTCGATACAGGCCTGCTGCGCTGGAACGAAGGCGACCAGGTCATGGCGATGTTCGCCGCCGAAGCGAGCAAGGGCGGCATGGGCATCAAGGTTATCCGCGTCGACGCGGCCGATCGCTATTTCAATGCACTCGCCGGTGCCAGCGATCCGGAAGCCAAGCGCAAGATCATCGGACGTCTGTTCATCGAGGTATTCGATGAGGAGTCGCACAAGCTAGACGGAGTGAAGTGGCTCGCGCAAGGCACTATCTATCCGGACGTGATCGAGTCCGCGGGCAGCAAGACCGGCAAGGCTCACGTGATCAAGTCGCATCACAATGTGGGCGGCCTGCCAGAGCAGATGAAGCTCAAGTTGGTGGAGCCCTTGCGCGAATTGTTCAAGGATGAGGTGCGCCGTATCGGTGTCGAGCTCGGCCTGCCGCGCGAGATGGTTTACCGGCATCCGTTCCCGGGCCCGGGTCTTGGTGTCCGCATCCTGGGCGAAGTGAAACGCGAATACGCGCAGATCCTCGCGCGCGCTGATGCCATCTTCATCGAGGAGCTGCGCAAGGCGGATCTCTACGACCGCACCAGCCAGGCGTTCGCAGTGTTTCTACCGGTCAAATCCGTCGGCGTTGTCGGCGACGCGCGCGCCTATGAATGGGTGGTTGCACTGCGCGCGGTCGAGACCATCGACTTCATGACTGCCCATTGGGCGCATCTACCGTACGACTTCCTCGGCCTGGTTTCAAACAGGATAATCAATGAAATACCGGATATATCTCGTGTCGTTTACGACATAAGCGGCAAGCCTCCCGCAACGATTGAATGGGAATAGCGAGGTTGGCTGGTTACCGCGGATTCGCGCCATGAACGTCACCACCGGCGATGTCAACGAAGGCCCTGATGGTCGCTGGATGGCGCGGGCGCTCGAGCTCGCACGCGAAGCGGAACGCGATGGCGAGGTACCGGTCGGCGCCGTGATTGTGCTGGACGGGTCGATGATCGGTGAGGGACGCAATCGCATGATCGGCGCGAGTGACCCGAGCGCGCATGCCGAGATTGATGCTCTGCGCGACGCCGGCCGCCGCGTGGGCAACTACAGGTTTCCCGGTGCGTCGTTGTATGTGACCCTGGAACCTTGCGTGATGTGTGCTGGCGCCATGATCCATGGCCGAATCGGACGAGTCATCTATGCCGCGACCGATCCAAAAACAGGCGCTGCAGGCAGCGCGTTCGACCTGCTCCAGCACGAACGTCACAATCATCGCCTGGACGTACGCGCTGGCGTGCTCGCATTGGAGGCGAGCGAAATGCTCAGCAGGTTCTTTCGCTCGCGCAGGTAAATTGTCGAATACGGTCGGCCTTCACGACGAGCTGAATCGTCACAAGCGGCACCTTCATGAGGAAATCTGGTTGGTATTGCGAAAAGCGCTCACGCGCAATTTTCTTTCCGTTTGCGACGACCCCAATGCGACTCGGCCGTGTCTCATCGACATAGCTGGCGAACCGATGGGACGAATCGGGACAAAGCGCAAGCCGCGTGACGGGAATATCTTGAAAATCGGCACAAGCAGATTGACCATGGCGCGCACCTCACAGGATGCGTGCGAGGTTATGGTTCTTGAGCTGCAGCACGGCTGAATCGACGGCAAATCGGACAGGCTGCGTTCACCCCGATGTTCTTCGCGGCTATTTGTTGCCGCTTGAACTCACTTCCTCGGCAAGAACCGTCAGCAGCTGATCAGGATCGACCGGTTTGTCGATGAAGCGGATGTGGAGCTGGGGAGGCAAGTCGTGCTCGATCGCTTGTCGGTTTGGTCCTGCAATGAGGATCAGCGGCCCCTGGAAGTTCAATTCCAGCAGTTTTGACGCGGTGCGGACACCGGTCATCAGGTTCATCTGCGCCTCCATGACGACGACGGCCGGCAGTCCTTCCGATTCAATGGATTGCACAGCGACGGTGCCGTTTTCGGCCGGCGATACGGCATACCCGTGCGTTTCGAGGATGTCACGCAACAACACCATCTTGCTTTCGCGTTCGATAACAACGAGAACCCGTTCGCCATGTCCACGCGCGCTCTCTCCGTGCGCGATGTGAGCACCTGCGATCGGCATGGGCAGGTAGATCGAAAACGTCGTTCCATGTCCGGGCTCACTGGCCAACCTCAAGAGCCCCTGATGGTTGGCGAGGATGCGCCGGCAGGACAGCAAGCCGAGTCCGGTTCCCTTTTCCTTGGTCGTGAAGAATGGCTTGAACAGGCGCTGCCGCACGTCTGCTGACATGCCAATGCCTGTATCACTGATGGACATGTGCAGATAGGGACCCGGTGCGCGGGGTTCCCCTTGCTCGAAGAATTCCTTGTCAAGCGTGACCTGCGTCGTGTCCAGCCTGAGCGTGCCGCCGTCGGGCATCGCCTGAATGCCATTGAGGCAAAGGTTGAGCAGACACTGCTGCAGTTCGGTGTGGTTGCCTTCAACCTCGATCGAGGCATCCGGCGACGCGATATGCAGTTCGATATTGCCGCCGAGACTTCCGCGCAACAACATCGAAAGCCCATCCAGCAGCTGTTTTATGCTGACGCGGTGGACTGAGGCGCGTGAGCCCTTCGCGAACGAAAGCATCGATGCAACAATTTCCAGCCCACGCTGCGTGCAGTCGGTGATCAGCTCGCTGACTTTGCGGATCTCTTCTCGCGGATCGTCCTGCAACAGATAGACGCTCATCGAGATCGGCTGCAGTACGTTCCGCAAATCGTGACTCAGGCCGGAGGCAAGCAGGGCCAGGCTTTCGTACCGTTGCGCGCGCAGCAGCTCCGCTTCGGCAGCCGTGCGTGCGCGGCGGTCATCCGCTTCGGTCAGGGCGCGCTTCACAGCAGAGGCGAGCCGGGCCAGGTTGTGCTTCAGCACATAGTCGGTCGCGCCACCGCGTAGCGCCTCTACAGCAGCTTCTTCGCCCATCGTGCCCGACACGAACAGGAACGGTATGTCTGACCCTTTGTCGCGTGCCAATTCCAGGGCACGATAGCCCGTAAATTCCGGCATGCTCAGGTCGGACATGATCAAGTCGGGAGCGAACGCCTGCAGCGCCTGCACGAATGCGGTTTCGGTTTCAACGCGCTCGGATTCGAAGGTCAGGCCACTGGCGGTCAATTCATGCAACAGCAGCTCCGCGTCGAGTTCACTGTCTTCGACCAGAAGAATGCGCAGCGCGGGCGTTGCGTTGCTCATTCAGTTGCCGGGACGTGCTTCGTTCATCACAGCCCAGAATTGCCCCAACGTCTGCACGGCATCGAAAAACTGGCGTGCATCGACGGGCTTGACGACGTATGCATTGACGCCCAGATCCCAAGTCGCGGCGAGGTCGCGTTCCTCGCGCGAAGAAGACAGGATCACTACCGGAATACGTCGCGTCGCTTCATTCCCGCGAATTTCGCGCAATACCTCGATGCCATCCATACGTGGCATCTTGATGTCGAGCAAAACCACCGCCGGATTGCCTTCCTGACGTTCGCTGTAGGCACCTTTCCTGTGCAGGTAATCGAGTGCCTCGACACCGTCCTCGACATGCACGATCGAATTGGCGATATGGCCTTCGCGCAAGGCGTCGATGGTCATCTCGGCATCAGGCAGACTGTCCTCGACCAACAAGATGGTACGGATTTCGCGAATCACGGATGGCTTCCCCTTCAAGAAATCGGATCGTGGCGTGGTAGTGAGAAATAGATCGTAGCGCCGTTGCCTGTAGCTCCCTCGGCCCAAGTACGCCCGCCATGACGCGCGACGATGCGGCGAACCGAAGCCAGACCTATGCCGGTGCCGGCAAACGCCGAGGCCTTGTGCAGACGCTGGAATACACCGAACAGTTTGTCGACATATTTCATGTCGAAGCCGGCGCCGTTGTCGCGCACCCAGAATATCCGTTCGGCGGGGTTTTCATCAACGCCCACCTCGATCACGGCCTCGTCTTTTCCGGCACTGTACTTGATGGCATTGTCGAGCAGATTCTGCCAGACAAGTCGCAGCAGGGACGCATCGGCAATCACCACCGGCAGCGGCGCGACGCGCCAGGTAATTCGGCGATCCTCGACCGCGCTTGTAAGGGTCGAGCGCGTCTCGTCGATGAGCGACTGCATGTCGACTGCCTGCAACCGCAGCGCATGTCTCCCCAGTCTCGAATAGCTGAGCAGATCCTCGATCAGGGTCGACATGCGACGTGCCGAGTCGGAGATGACCTCGCAGTAGTGCTGCATCTTGTCGTTGCCCTGTTGCGCCAGGTCCGAACGAAGCTTGTCGGAGAAGCCGGCAATGTGGCGCAACGGCGCGCGCAAATCATGCGAGACGGAATAGGAAAATGCCTCCAGCTCGCGATTGACAACGGTGACGAGGGCGATCTTGCCGGACAGCTGGCGATTGAGTTCGAGCACCTGTTCTTCAGCTCGCTTGCGCACCGTCATGTCACTGACGGTGAGCAGAGCGGTCGCATCACTGCTGTCCGGCAACGTCATGGGACGTGCGTTGACCACGACGTGTCGGCGGGTTTCGCCACCGGCTTCCTGTTCGACCTCGTAGTCCCACATTTCACGCCGCATCGTCACGACATCTTTCAGGCGCTGGCGCAATACCGGATCACCCCAGGCAGGCATCACATTCAGGCCGCCTGTGATCGGCCGGGTGACCCCGTAGAAATCCGCGAAGGCCTGGTTCGCCTGCAATACTTCGAGATCGCTGGTAATCACGGCGATCGGTTCGCGAACAGTCTCAACGATCAGGCGTGCACGGCCTACCGCACGGCGGGTCTCCGATTCAGCCTCAACACGACGCTTGAGCTGGCGTTCCGATGCCCAGATCACTGCGCCAAGCAACACGATTTGGGCGAGCGCGGTTGCAAGCGTAGCCCAGGCCGCGACCCGAACCCGATTGGCAGCGATTTCCTGACGCACATCGAGCAGATGCTGCTCTCGCGCATCAATGGCATCGGTGATTTCCTTGACCGGAAACCGCGCAAGCGAAGACGTGAGTTCACCGACATCGAGGCTGGCATCGCCACGCATGCTTCGATCCAGCAGAACAACTCGTTCGCCGATGCGGTCACGCAAGATGGCGATGCGTTCCTGCTGATCGGAACTGTCGCGAGTCAAATCGCGCAACGCATCCATCAGCGGAGGATACGCGGCGCGACTTTCTTCATACTTCTGACGAATGGCCGAGTCGGAGGGATTGAGGCGCGCGCCGTAGGCGGCGGCGTGCATCTGGCTCACATTGGCGCGCAGTTCATGCAGAGATGCACGAACTTCGAGGGTGTGATTGACCCATCCGAGCGCATCGACGGTGTCGTCGCTGACCTTCTGTCGCACAACATAGCCGGCGACTACGATCACGACGAGGCACAACAGGAGACCTGCAAAACGCATATTTGCTTCAAAAAAATGTTTCAAGCGTTCTGCACCTGTCTGAAGCAAAGAAGGATTGTTCCCATAATTTCCGGTGGCGTCCAGCAGTGCGCCCACACCGCTGCGCTTTTCGATTGACGCCGCGTCCCTGCACGGTTCGAGAGTGAGAGACGTCCAGAGGTCTGAGATATCGCAACCTGCCGTGACGCCTCAATGAAACATGAACGGCGCCCGCGGATGGAAAATTTGTTAATGAACGGTTTTGTCGGGCCGCGTTAAGTTTCGCATCGCTGTGCCGCCTGGCTTCAGGCGCCATAGCGGCAAACGGCCCGAAAAGATGGGCAAAAACTGCAGGCAGTTCGCTATCGGGGACAGTTCAATGCCAAAGCTCGACTCGCAATCGCGAACACGCCGCAACGGACGCAAGTCAATACACGCCACCTTTGCCGGGTCGCTGCGTGACGATCTCGCTACGGTGGCCATGAAACTTCATGAGGCGCTGCATCGATCCGATATCACGGTGTGGGCTAACGCGAGCTCGGACGTGCTCTTCGACGCGCCTGAGAGCTCACCCGATATAGGCCCCGAATGGCTTGCGGGCACCTACGGTGTGGGTGCGAGTCCCGGCGACATCGAAGCAGATCTGATGGCACTCCGGCATGAGTGCATTCCCATAGCCATCCTAGACTAGGAGATACCCATGAGTACTGGCGCATTGATCCTTCTTGTCCTGATCGTTCTCCTGCTCGTCGGTCTGCCAACCTGGCCCTACAGCAGGGGATGGGGCTACTACCCGACTGGCGGAGTTGGCTTGCTGATCGTGATAATTCTCGTGTTGCTTTTACTGGGCAAGATCTGAATTTTTCACTTGGCCACTGGTTGTGAACAACGCCGTCGAGCCATCGGTCTACTGAACAGGCGCTGCATTCGCAAGTGTGCGCGCCAATACGAGTACGACCAGTGGCAGGTTACTGGCCCAGCCGGCACGCTGCATCAATCTGGCTCTACGCCAGTGCGGCGCCTTCTAACGCCACTGCGGGTTCGGCGATCGACGTTTCGCAATCACGATGTCCGCACTCACAGGTCGTGTCGCCTTCATCGGCGCGTCTTTCGCAGTGAGGCGAACAAAATAGCGCCTCGCCGGCGACCGGGCACTTGCATGCAACGTGCGCGCACTTGCGTTGACTGATTTCCATTGGAATCCTCCTGAGACAGATTCCTGTGTACGCCATGCCGATGGAATGCTTGCTGAGCAGACCGTAGTCGGTATGCCTCGCTGTACTCCTTCGTTGACGATCAGGGTTCAGCATCCCGCCGCCAGAATGGGCCGCACTGCGAGATGTCCTTGCGCGGGTAACGTTTCCTTCAGATTTTTACTTCGGGAGCTGCATCATGATCAATCCAGCGCGAAGCGCCATTCCGGGAAAAGCAGACGATCTCACCGATCTCCCTGATGATCTCATCGAGAGCATTCAGGAAACGCCGGGCGACGAGTTTGGTGACGAAACCCAGAGCAACGAAGAACGCACTGCCGAGGAAGGTCTCGATCAGGACGGGTTGATCGATCCTCGTGGAGAGGACGACTCGGAAGGTGACTGAGGCGCCGCAAGGGACTCATCTCTCGAACCATGCATTGTTGCCATGGGCATGCTGGATTTCATGAATGCCGCTGCAAGAATTGAATGATTTTGTTGCATGGACCTCATTTCCGTATTCAGGTTTTCTCCCACGGGCAAAGGTTCAGCAATGGCGCTGCATTCTGGCCAACATCGAGTGACAACAGACCATGTCGGCGTCGAGACGCGAGTTGTGCCATGAGCTGCGATGGTTTGAAGACCCACCCACGCAATCGGAGATGGACATGCCTGCGAAGAGATCCAGCAACGCGCCACTTATCTCGGTCGCCATTGAAAAGCGCGCGCGCGACGCGTGCAGTGATTTGAAGCCTCTTACGGATCCTATGACGCCAGAAGAATTGCAGGCGCGCGCCGAGATGGCCGACCGGGTCATTCGTGCCCGACAAAAGCTGCAACTGCTGAGAAACAGAACCGACGCGCTCAAGACCGCGCTGCAGCGCTTCCAGACGCAGCGCGACGCGATGCAGGCGTGAGCCCATCAAGTGGGCGAATTGAAAGCACACGTCTATAGCTCGTGGTGCGTCTACCTGCCCAGCCTCCCAGGGGCATGGCCAATCAACACCTTGGAGGTCAATGCGTGCCTTCGCGCAGGTTCAGAGGCCGGCCCGCCGAATAGGAACGTGTCCGCTGCCCAACGCGCGCGAATTGGCGGGAGCGCCGCATGAAGTCGATGAGCGAAAAACCTGCATTGGAACCCACCGCCTGCGATGCGCCAATCGCCTCGGCTATCAAGCTTGTGTGCGTGCTCGTGGCGCTTGTATCGACGAGCTGCCTGGTCAGTGCCTGCAAGAGCAATGCGAAGCTGGACCCTCTGGCCGGCACGGGTCCGCATCCGATCCTGCCAGCGCCACTGGAGTCCGCGCTTCCTACCGTGAATACTGCGCCGGCAAAAGGGTGGCCGGTCAATACGATGCCGACCGTTGTTGCCGGATTCACCGTCAATGCGTTTGCAGACCAACTCGATCATCCGCGCTGGCTTTATGTATTGCCCAATGGTGACGTACTGACTGCAGAGACGGATGCACCGCCGAAGCCGGATGACGCCAAGGGCATCCGGGGCTGGGTCATGCGGCGCATCATGCGCAATGCAGGGTCCGGAGCGCCCAGTGCAAATCGTATCTCGCTTCTGAGAGATGTAGATGGCGACGGGGTTGCCGAGACCAAGACAACGTTCCTGACGGGGTTGAATTCTCCTTTCGGCATGGTGCTCGTGGGCGACGATTTTTATGTCGCAGACACCGATGCGTTGTTGAGGTTTGCCTACAAAACCGGAGAAACGTCGATAGACGCTGAGCCGGTGAAGATCGCCGACCTCCCGGCTGGAACGATCAATCATCACTGGACCAAGAATGTCATCGCCAATGCGGATGGCTCGCGTCTTTATGTGACGGTGGGATCGAACAGCAACGCTGCGGAAAACGGAATGGGGAACGAGGTAAACCGCGCGGACATTCTCGAAATCGATCCGAAAACGGGCGAGACGGTTGTTTTTGCATCGGGCCTTCGCAACCCGAACGGGTTGGCGTGGCAGCCGCAAAGCGGTGCGCTGTGGACGGCTGTCAATGAGCGCGACGAACTGGGCGGCGACCTGGTCCCGGACTACATGACCCGCGTGAACAGAAACGCGTTCTACGGGTGGCCGTACAGCTACTACGGCGCCCACGTCGACAACAGTGTGCAGCCGCAGCGTCCTGACCTGGTAGCCACTGCGGTGGTGCCCGACTATGCCCTCGGCGCACATACGGCTTCCCTTGGACTTGCATTCGATTCTGGATCCGCATTTCCGGCCCGCTACGAGGGCGGCGCTTTCGTCGGGCAACATGGGTCATGGAATCGACGTCCAGCGGTCGGCTACAAGGTGATTCTTGTTCCGTTCGCGAACGGAATGCCTTCGGCGCCTCCGGAAGATTTTCTTACTGGATTTCTGGACGACCAAGGCAATGCAAGGGGCCGACCGGTCGGGGTTGCCTTTGACAAACGTGGCGACCTTCTGATCGCTGACGACGTCGGCGGTCGAGTCTGGCGTGTAAGCGCCAAACGCTGACGTTTGTCGATATCCACGCCCATGGCAATCCGCAAGAGGCTTGCACGGTGGCGTGCGGTCAGCGTCCTTCATCTGGAACCCAAAGCTGCAGCGGCCGGGCGGGCGGTTCGACCGGGCGCGTGACAATCTCGACTGCGCAGCAGGCGCCATCCTTCGCACGAGATCGACCACGGGAGCAGTGAGGCATCGCACCGCCTCTCCACGCATTGAACGAGGAGGGCAGGGGTACTGGCCCGTTCAACGCAGTGCAGCCGGTGAGGGTAGAGACATGACAGTCCCCGCAATTCTTCGTTTGCTCAACATCGCCGGGTTTTCCCTGGCGATTGCAGTGGCGCTCGCGATGCCGGGATTGGCGCTGGCGCTTCCCGGCGCGTGGACAGCCGCAGGCGACCTCGGCATTGCTCGCTTCAAACATACGTCGACGCTCTTGCCGTCCGGCAAAGTCCTGGTCACGGGCGATGTCAGCAGCAGTGCAACAACCGACCTGTATGACCCGGCTACAAACCTCTGGACCGGCGCGGCGAGCATGGGCACAGGGCGTGGTGCGGCCAGCGCGTCCGTGCTGCCCAACGGCAAAGTGCTCGTGGCTGGCGGCAATGGCCCAGGCAATTGCGTCACCACGTTTCCTCCGAGTGAAACCGTCGTGGTTTGCTACGCACTCGGCAGCGCCGAGACTTACAGTCCCACCGGCAACACCTGGAGCGCGACGGGAAACCTGGTTGCGCATCGTCAAGGCCACACCGCCACACTGCTGCTTTCCGGAAAGGTCTTGATCGTGGGAGGCGCCAGCGACTGCACGACGGTGACCACGCCGACCATTCAAACGTTCTCCTGTACCTACCTCGCCAGCGCCGAACTGTACGACCCGGCCACCAATGCCTGGACGGCGGCAGGAACGCTGGCGAACTTGCGTGGCGGCCATTCCGCAGCGCTGCTTCCATCGGGAAAAGTTCTGGTAGCGGGCGGACACAACAACAACGGAATTCTCTCGAGTGCCGAACTGTACGATCCAGCAAACAACACCTGGAGCGGTGCGGCAAGTCTCAACACGGCGCGCGTCAACCACACCGCGACCCTGCTGGACTCCGGCATCGTGTATGTCGCAGGTGGCAGCGGCGGCGCGGGTAACCTCGCCAGCGCCGAGCTCTACAACCCGACCAGTGACAGCTGGAGTGCCGCGGCAAACTTGACTACAAGTCGCAGTGATCACACCGCGACCCTGCTCACGTCCGGCAAGGTACTGCTCGCCGGCGGAGATGCCACCGGTAGCAGCGCAAGCCTTCTTGCGAACCCGGACGTGTATGACCCGGCGAGCAATACGATAGCCGTCCAGTCCAGCTTGATCGAGCCGCGCTACGGACACACCGCCACACGCTTGAACAGCGGCGACGTGCTGGTCACGGGCGGATTCGGCAGTGGCGGCGAGCTCGCGAGCGCCGAATCATTCGACCCTTCCATCGATACCTACACCGTCACCGCGACGGCAAGCGCGCACGGCAGCATCACGCCGTCGACGCAGATCGTGCACGGCGGCGACATGGTCAGCTTCACGGTCATGCCCGGCTATGGTTCAAGCACACTGGGCGTGGTGGGCAATACCTGTGGCGTGCATCAGGTCGATGCGGCAACGTGGAGCACGACTGCCATTCACGCCGACTGCAGCGTGACGGCCAGCTTTCTTGGCCCAATGAGCGTCGGTCGCTTCCAGTTCACCGCAACCCTGCTCGCATCGGGCAAGGTGCTGATTGCGGGTGGTACGAACAGTCAGACGGCCGATTTGTTCGATCCTGTCACCAAGACATGGACCGCTGGCGGCACCATGCTTGCCGTACGCTATTCGCATACGGCAACGCTGCTTCCGTCGGGCAAGGTGCTGGTGGCAGGCGGCGCGATTGACGATGCATTTGGCGCAGCACTCGCCACCACCGAGCTGTATGACCCAGCCACCAACAGCTGGAGTGCCGGCGGCAGCATGAGCCTGCCGCGATCGCAACACGTCGCTGCAATGCTTTCCACTGGCAAGGTGCTGGTGACCGGATCGCACAATTCGGGTCCTGTCGGCCACGCCGAGCTCTACAACCCCGCTACAAATACCTGGTCGGCTGCCGCTGCTCCGCAATCCGACCGAAACACCGCGGCGGTCGCCGTACTCTCGTCGGGCAAGGTCCTGCTGGTTGGCGGTTACTCCCAGACGACGGAGATCTATGATCCTGTCGCCAACGCCTGGAGCGCAGGTGGCAATGTGCCGAGCGGTCATATTGCATCGCCGACAGCCACCTTGCTTCCCTCGGGCAAAGTATTGATCGCTGGCGGACTGGATCAGAACGCCAACAGCCTATCCTCCACAGCACTGTACAACCCGGCTTCGAACACATGGAGTGTGGCGGCGAGCATGGGCGCCTCGCGCGTGGCGCACACGGCGACACTGCTCGGCAACGGCAAGGTGCTGGTACTCGCGGGCTACTCGTCGCTCAATTTTGCTCAGACATTTCTCGACAGCGCCGAGTCGTATGACCCTGCCGCCAATGCCTGGACTGCGGCGACCCCTCTCGCCGTGGCGCGGCATGACCATACGTCGACACTGTTGCCTGGTGGACTGATCCTCGTCGCCGGCGGCGACCCCAGCGGTATCGGCACGGTCGAGCTGTATGGTTCCGTCGGCGATGCAATCTTCAGCAACGGATTCGAGCCGTGATCTTCGCAAGCGGATGGGCCGGATCCTGTGCGGGTATTTTCGGCGCCGGCCGGCGGTTCTCCTGCCGGCGAGTCCGGTGGCAGCGATTCACGACATGTCACCCCAACCTCAAACTTCAATGACTGGAAGCCCATTGGGCGACCTCTATTCATTGGATTGGGCTAGCTCACTCTCTTTCGTTGAAGAGTGGCGGGCCATGGAATGAAGTATTGCGTCCAAGGCTTTTGAAAACTCGCCTGGTTCGCGGATTGACTTGCGCGCAGCACCAATCGCTTTGCGCACTGAGCCGGGCGTTTGACCTGCGTCGATCATCGCAACTGCGGGGTCACGGCAAGCTGCCAGCGTATCGATCCAATCGGCCGGCTGCACGGGTTGGAACGTTTTCGTAAGCCTGCGGCTAGCTCTGAACGCGGGAGACACTTCTTCCACGCGCGCCAAAGCGGTAATGAAGTCATCCGATCTTCGTGCATGCTTTGCTGGATCGAGCCCGTCGGAGAGAGTCGCCAACGCATCCGCTATTCGCCGCTGCAGAACAGCCGTGGATCGCACAGGCAGCACCAACCAGGCGGCAGTCACACCGATGATTGCGCCAATTACGATTTCTTCCAGACGCAACCACAAAAGGTATTGAGGCGAAGAACCCGTGAATCCCTGCAGCAAGGCCAGCGCCAGCGTGACGAACAGCGCCCACCATGCGTAGCCCAACGGACGCAGCCACGTGCCGAGAAAGATTGCAGTGAGCATCAATACAACCGTCGCCTCATCATGCGAACCCAGATGCACGGTGAACAGCAGTGCGATAGCCGTACCGGCGGACGCCCCCAATACGCGAAGCACGCTCTTGTAGGCGACATCCAGACGCCCGCGATTGCCGCTGCCCACAATAAAGGCGGTGAGTACGATCCACGCCCATCGTTCGGCGAAAAAGGCGTAGCCGACCACGAAAGAAACGCTGAGAGCGACGGCCATCTGGATGGCCATGCGCGTCACCGCATCCGGTCGCAAAGAGCTCCCGGCATTCGATGGCGCGTGCGCATGCACGGTCGCGCGTGCTGAGGGAAGCAGGCGTGCGAGACGTGCAAGAGCATGGAAGACGCTCACCCACAGCAGCGCAAGCAACGCGACGATGATGGGAACGAATATGGCGAAGACCGCACCGACCTTGGTCGTCAGCACATAGGGTGTCGTGAGGAGGGTGACGAAGGGCAGGGCGATGAGTGAACCCGCGCGACATGCCATCAACCCGAACCGCCGCAGCCAGATGGAAAGTGTAATGCCCGTCACGAAGACCAGCGCGCCGATCCAGGGCAGATGCCGGAGTAGCATGCCGACGCCCACAGCCAAGATTCCCACCAAGGGCAGCACAATGGCTGCTTCAATCCGACCTTTCATGTCGCGGTCGAGATGACTCCTCGACAGCGACAGACACAGCACCACAGCGAGGATGGCGGGGCCGGGCTCGGGATCGATCGCGAGTGCGCACAAAAGCGTAGCGATCGCGGCGAGCATCGTCACGATGGCTTCGCGCAAGGGCGGAACGAGGGTGGAAAGACGCATGACCGGCGCTCGTGATAGATGGGCCTCAGTGCCGGATCAGTATTGCAAAATTCCCGCGACGACGGCCGCTAGGAATGACCTGGTGGCTCCCGAGCAAGGCTTGCCGCTCACCTGCTGCGCCCATCCACGGAGAGGCGTGCGCTGGGTGCCGATGGACGGGCGCCTGCAGCGCGCACTTCGTCAGGCCAATGTATCCGGTAACACTGAGCAGATTAACTCAGCAATGCTGGAGCCCGCGCCACCAACGCTCGCAGGTCGCTTCAACTCGAAAGGCAGTCAGCTGGGCTGAGGGCCAAAAATTTGCCGGGCTCTTGTTTCGGACGTCGTGGTGGGACTATTTGCATAGTGGACGCACTTCTGTTTTACGAAGCGCTTCGGGGAACATCAGAAAACCGGCGCCGCACAGGGAGAATGCCATGCCTATCATCGGTCAAAACAATCTCGGCACGATTGCCGCATACAACAAGGCGACGCAGGCGTTTCCGAACGCGAAGCGTGCGCTGTGCTTCGGCGACTCGTGGTTCCAGTATCCGCCGCGACCCATCGACTTGAACAAGCTGCTGGCGAAAGCCTTCCGCAATACGCTGTTCATGAGCGAAGGCGTGGCGGGACGGGACAGCGCGCAATGGAAGGTCGCACTGCCGCGCATCCAGCGCGAGATCGGCACGTTCCAGTTCGACGCGATCCTGCTCTCCAACGGTGGCAACGACATCGTCGGCGAGGAAATGCAGGAGTTCGTCAAGACGGCGTCACAGGCGCAGTCCGCCGGCACCAACGACTGGGGCGTGATCCCAGGCGAGGTATTCGACCACGTCCGCCTGGAAACTTTCCAGCACGCGCTCGAATACACGATCAAGGATCTCAAGGAAATCATCCAGTACCGCGATCGCACGTCACCCAACTCGATCATCTACGTGCACACGTACGACTACATCTATCCCGACGGAAAGCCTTTCAAGCTCGGCCCCATCACCGTGGGCCCGTGGGTCAAACCCGCGCTCGACGGCGTCGGCCTCACCGTTCTCAAAGACCAACGCATCGTCACCGGCTGGCTGCTCGACCAGTTCGCGCGTTCTCTGAAAGCGTTCGCCTCGCAGACACCGAACATGCGCGTGATCGATTCGCTGGGCACGTTGACCTCGCCGAAGCAGTGGGCAAATGAAATCCATCCAACCGCCAAGGGATTCGCCGCGATCGCGAATGGCAGCTGGATACCGGCGCTTGCTGGGGTGTTGGCGTAGGGCGACGGGTGAACAGAACCGGTTTCCGATACCGAGCATCCATCGACGTCGATGAATCGGGCGACGCAGTGTGTTGGAGGGAGCGCGGTGCCGCAATGGACGACACCCACCGCTGACTGGAGCTAGCTGCGCCGGCAGCAGCGAGTTATCGCAAGTATCGCTATCTTCGTGGGAATTCTTCGGATACGAGGCTATCACCAAGTTGAGAAGCTGCCCGACCCTTGCTCCAGGCTTGATGGCCGTCGCTCTGTGTTGCTGCGTCGCAGGCTGTAATGAAGCAGGCGCAATTGGAGGAGCTGAAGACCTCACCTACGGGGCCAAGCACCCTCTGTTGCGTTTGCATACGGCTCTTCGTCAGCACGCAGAAAGTCAACTCGACTCTGTCCTTTCCGACTTGTTTCATTCCGACACCGGGACCGCAGCCAAGCCGCTGGTCGTATGCACGCACGGTAGAGGACACGAGCCGAAGAGAGTTTCGAAATTTCGATTCTTGGTAGCAAGAACCGTGTCATCGAGAAGACTGAGCGGCAGTGCGTCCTGGTGCCAGGTGTTGACTGGGATTCCGCACCTTCATTCCGGCGTCCAGTTTGTGATCGACCCATTGTCTGCGGCCGGCCTATCGCGCCTCCTGCAATTCCTTGTATCGCAGTACTAAGATGGTACGGTACGCGGCCCCACTTCGTGCAAAGCGTGGTAGACCTTGTTCTTTCGGCTCTTGTTATGGAATCGCCGAAAGATCGTCGAGGGGCTGAGAGGCCCCAGCCGATGGATCTCTCAAACAGGTCACCCGGACGGCGCGCACCGCACCGGCCCGATATCCGGCATGGACAGGACTGAATGAGAAGATACTGCTCCAAGATCGCGCAGCGTTCGTCTCGATCTTCCTGATGAGATGGAGACGGCCGTATGCGCATCGAATCGACACTGCAACCCGGACAGGTGGACGTCTGGTACTGCTGGATCAAGGATTGCCCCGCTGCGAGCCTGGAGGACGACTTCTGCGCTCTGCTCACGGACGAGGAAGCCGAGCGCATGGCGCGTTACCGCTTCGACTACCTTCGCCACGAATATCTAGTCACGCGCGCACTGTGCAGGCTGACGCTCTCGCGCTACGCTGATGTCGATCCCCGCGACTGGCGCTTCGTCGTGAACGCCTACGGCCGGCCTGAGATCGCTGCGCCGGCCAGCGCGATGCGGTTGCGATTCAATCTCTCGAACGCGCGCAGCTTGGTTGCCTGCGCGGTGTCGCTGGACGAGGACGTTGGGGTCGACGTGGAGGAAACCGACCGTCCCGGCGAGACCCTCTCGATCGCGGACCGCTACTTTACCGCGACCGAACTGGCTGGGCTGCGCGCGCAGCCGCCAGAGCATCAGCGTCGGCGCTTCTTCGAACTATGGACGCTCAAGGAGTCGTACATCAAAGCGCGAGGAATGGGACTGTCGATCCCGCTCGAGCGCTTTTCCTTTGACATCGGCGCACGCGTAAGGATCGACATTGATCCGGCGCTGGAGGATGCGCCGGAGCGCTGGCATTTTGAGCTACGGCCTCTAGGCGAGCGGCACATGATGGCGGTCTGTGCCCCGCGATCCGCCGCGAACCCGGGTAGCGTTCGTTATTTCCCGTGCATCCCGAGCGTGGGGATGGGCGAGGTGCTGATCCGCCGTCCGCGGTTGCGCATCGGCATAGACCAATAAGGAAGTCCCTACGGCTCTGCCGCGGGCAGCCAATATTTGACACCGACCTGCTAACAATCGGCGTATGTTTCCTGCGTCTCTCTGGGAGTTTGAGCGGCAGAACTTTTTGCACAGTCGTCAAGTACGGCAGCGCGGACGAGTCGGTTGTTCGTTGACGTTTATTGGGCGGTTTCGATTGGCCGACTACCGTGGTTTTTTTTTCAGCCGTCTGATCGGGTGAGTCGGCATTTCGACGCCGTGCACCCGGTCTACACCGGATTCCACCTCAACCGTTGCATCCGGCGCAGATTTATCCCCAGGCAAACCAGGTTCCACTCCTCGCTTCGAACCGGTGATTGCGTCAGCCGTCGCGTTGCGCTCTCGTGTGTCCGGCGATGAGCGACTTGATGCTCCGCTGATCAAGCGCCGCGGCGAAGTCGCGCGTGTCGTAGCCCTTGCCGGCACGCAACGTCGATCCGAGGTGAGGCCAGCGCCGTCGCGTCCGCCGGAGCATGGCGCACGTCGATGCTGCGAGACCCACGCTGCCAGCAACGTGCCGTCCACCAGGACGTACTCGTCGCTGACTGGATCCTGCAGGCGCGTCAGCAACACGGTGTGTTCGAAGATGCACTGTGCCGTCTACGCATCGAACAGGCGCTAGCCAATGAGCGAGAACGTTGAGTGATCGTCCACCGGATCGCCGATGTTCAAACCAACGAATCAGCGGAACCGCGGGTTCTAGTTCAACTGTTCAATCAGCAGCCGTTTGCTGCACACGCTCTACACTACCTGCAGCAGCGACGCGCGTAGCAGCCGTGCAAATGAGCGGGCGGAATCGGCTCAAAGCCGGCGGCTGCGTAGCGCGAGACTAGCGCGCCGTCGAGCTCGCTCAGGATCGCATCGACTATCAAGCGCCGCATGCGGATCGGATGATCCGCCGGCACACACGACTCGACCGACACGTACGCGGACCTCCCGAGTTGCTGCACATCCGCGTCGGGAAAATATGATTGATGAAGCCTATGACTGACTTCGCCAGCGGGAGTTTTTTCCTGGGGAAGGCTTGAACAATTTCCCCGCTGCCGGTGACAATAGCGGGCGCAGACGTGGATGATGGTCGATGTAACAAACGTTCGCCGAGGTGTTTGAATGGATCTCGAGGCTCTGAAGAAGCGATACTGCTAAAACCCGAAGGTGATGGGCGTGTGCGCAATGCCGCAAACGGACGCTCGCTCTTGGAATACAGTCGGGACATGAAAGCCCGTCTGAACCGGCATCAGGCTTAGCTGGCATTGATCGTGATCGCTGATGTCCGCGTCATCCAATGTCGGTGCCGTCGTGCGACGAGGGCTGGCGTCACGTATTACTGCCGCAGTCATACAGCAACGTCGGACAGCAACATCATGCAAATCACGGCAAAAAGCCCATTCGAGACTTGGTTTTGCTCGCCTGAAGAGCCTGCATCGGGCCGTGACCGGCGCGCCGATGTATTCTGTTTTCCCTGTGCAGGGGCCGGAGCAGCGAGTTTCTTCGGCTTATGCCGCGCACTTCCGCGCTTTGTCGTGCCTTACGTGTTGCGACTGCCCGGACGCGAATCCGCTCGCCACATGCCGGCCATGACGGATATCGCGAGCATGGCCAGTGCAGCCGCGAACGCGCTGCGCCCCAGGTTGGGTGAGCGGCCGGCCGTTTTCTGGGGTCACAGCATGGGTGCGCTAGTCGCATTTGAAGTGGCGCAGCTCCTGCGCAGCGAAGGTGCACCGGCGTTGCTGGTCGCCTCCGGCCACGCGGCGCCGCGGCTGCGGCGGCGCCGCGAACCCGTTCCGATTCAACAGTTGTCGGATGACGCCTTCATCGACTTGCTCGAGCGTTACAACGGTACGCCGCGCGCGGTGCTGGCTGACCGTGACCTGCTCAGCGTCTTCATGCCGCAGCTTCGCTCGGATTTCACCGCGTTGGATGCATATGCGTATGTCGAGCGCGGGCCGCTCGAGTGCGATGTTTTTTGCTTGAACGGCCAAGGCGACCAACTGGTGAGCAAGGAGGGAGCGCAGGCTTGGCGCGAACAGACGCGAGGGAAGTTCCGTTGCGAGTGGTTGCCAGGCGAACATTTTTTCCTGAATCAGGATTTGCGCGCGACAGTGAGGGTTGTTGGCGAAGCGATCGCCACGTCACTCGAAATTGCCGTCTAACGAAACCGAGTTTCAGGGATGATGGAGGTCATCACTTCCTTCTGCATGGATTCGTAGCAGTCCCGGTTGTCAGCGTATGCCGGGAGGTCGGCATCCTGGCACCACGAATCAGGAGTGGTGGACCTGGATGAATTGCCGCGCGCCTTTCTGCCAAGTCGGGACTTTGCCGTGTGCTTTTTCGCGCGCTGCATTTGCTGAGTGTCATCGACTCTACGGATTTCCGCCGTTACACGTTGGCTGATCGCTACCCGGCCTTCGCCAGAATTCCGACGGACATCGATCAACTCTATTGTGTGGACTATGCCGCCTTCGTCTGGAACGGCGAAAACGCGATGCAGGTCGGAGATTGGTTGCGGCGGTCCGCTGACGGTTGGAAGCAAACCGATGGCGCGATCAGCCTGATGCTCGCCCGACTTGAACCAAACAGCTTCCACGGAAACCGGGGCGATAGATGATGGAAAGCTTCTGCGCTTCGATCAAGAAGGAGCCCACGCATCACGAACGCTTCGCCGATCGCGACGAGGCCCGCAAGACAGGGATTCGTCCGGGTACGTCATGGCGATTGAAGGTTCCAAAGGAGTCGTCATGTCGCTGCGTAAAGTCGAGCCCACCATCGACTACAGGATGTTGATTTGCCGTCGCTCGAAGTCATACCTACTCGCCGCGTCAAATTGTCGGGAATAGACGATACACTCCACCGTTGCGGTGAGATCCGTTGACATGTGTGAATCTGCGGCTGCGGGTGCTCGCGCCGCGCCGCATCTGACTGACTGCCTCGGCAGGGTCATCCATCGTTTGAGTCGCATTGCACAAGAGGGGAATCATGTTGTCCGATGCGATAGATCCGGCTGCGTCCTGGTGGCGAATCGTAATACTTGCGCTGAAGGGCAGGCGCCATGACTACACCACCGAACCGCTCAATCGAGCCGTACTGATGTTGGCGGTGCCGATGGTGTTGGAGATGTTCGCCGAATCGGTGTTCGCCGTGGTCGACACTTTTTGGGTGTCGCGCCTGGGCAGCGAAGCGGTAGCGGTCGTTGGTCTCACCGAAGCGGTGATGAGCTTGATCTATGCGGTAGCGATCGGCATGAGCTTCGCCGCGACGGCTATCGTTGCGCGCTATGTCGGTCGCCACGGCTCACCCCAGGCGGCGGCTCAGGTCGCCGGGCAGGTGATCGTGACCGGTATCGTTGCCTCGACAGTCGTCGGCATGGTGTTGTTCTATTTCGCACCGGATGTCCTGCGCGTTCTCGGTGGTGACCGCGTAGCCGAGCTGGGCACAGGTTTCGCGCGCGTGATGTTCGCCGGTAACCTCACAGTGTTCCTGATGTACTTGATCAATGCGATCTTTCGCGGCGTCGGACATCCGGCTGTCGCGATGCGCGCGTTGTGGATCGCCAATGGCATCAACATGGTTCTGGCGCCTTGTTTGATCTTTGGCTGGGGAACGCTGCCCGAAATGGGGGTCACGGGCGCTGCCCTCGCCACCACGATCAGCCGTGGAATCGGCATGATTTACCAGTTGTGGCAGCTGTGTGGTGCGCGGTCGGTGATCCGCGTGGGTTTGCGCCATCTCAGGCCGGCAGCGGCCGAGATACGCCTGATCACCGTCACCGCGTCCAGCGGCATTGCGCAGCTGGTCGTCAGTACGACCAGCGGCATCGGCCTTTTCAGCATCGCGGCGCGGTCAGGTATCGCGGCACTGGCCGGATGCGCGATCGCGCTGCGCGTGGTGCAGTTTTTCCTGATGCCGGCACTGGGCGTGGCCAATGCCGGTGCGACCTTGGTCGGGCAGAACCTCGGTGCCGGCAATCCGGAACGCGCCGCAGCCGCAGTGTGGATCGCGGCGCGCTACAACATGTTTTTCCTCGGTTCCATCGGCGTGCTGTTGTTCGCCTTGGCGCCAAAGATCGTCATGCTGTTCAGCACCGATCCGCTGGTGATCGTGGAAGCATCGAATGCGCTGCGCATTGTCGCTATCGCGTTTCCCTACTATGCGGTGGGCCTTTGCCTGCAGGCAGCGTTCAATGGTGCCGGCGATACCTGGACAGCGGCAAGGCTGAATTTCTTCTGCTTCTGGGTTGCGCAGGTGCCGCTGGCATGGCTTCTTGCAGTGGTGCTGAAGTACGGTGCGATAGGCGTCTACATCTCAGTGCCTATCGCATTCGGCCTGCTGACCGGGTTGGCCGCGGTGCTGTTCCTGCGCGGGCGCTGGAAGAGACATGAACTTTGACCTCTCCATAAGTGAATAACCATGAGCGGAATCGCTACAATTACGCAGGACCGTCCGGCCCTGTCAGCCGCCAGCACTGAGTTCCTGCAGCGTCCCAAACAGCTGCTGATCAACAACCGCTGGACCGACGCTCTGTCTGGCGCGCGCATTCCTGTTGAAGATCCGGCGCAGGGTGAGGTGATCACCCATGTCGCCTCCGCCGATGCTGCTGACGTCGAACTGTCAGTCACCGCGGCGCGCACCGCGTTCCGGCGTTGGTCGACGCAGCCGCCGTCGACGCGCGCGCGCTTGCTGTTCAAATTGGCCGATCTATTGGAGCGATACACGACTGAATTTGCCGAGCTGGAATCGCTGGACGTAGGCAAGCCGCTGATGGTCACGCGCATGCTGGATGTGCCATTCACCGTCGATGCGATCCGCTACAACGCCGGCTGGGCAACCAAGCTCACCGGCGAGACCTTCGATCTGGCCTGCGCGCCGACACCGTTCCAAGCCTTCAGTCTGCGTCAGCCGATTGGCGTTGTAGCGGGCATCGTGCCGTGGAATTTCCCTCTGTTGCAGGCTGCGCTGAAATTGTCGGCAGCGCTCGCGGCCGGCTGCGTCATTGTGCTGAAACCTTCGGAGCTGACGCCGCTGACCGCACTGCGACTGGGGGAATTGGCGCTGGAAGCGGGCTTTCCACCAGGTGTGCTGCAGATTTTGACCGGACTGGGGAGCGAAGCCGGCGCAGCCCTGGTGCGTCATCCGGGTGTGGACAAGGTTTCGTTTACCGGCTCCACTGCAGTTGGCCGTGAGATCGTGCGGACGTGTGCCGTGGACTTCAAACGCGTTACGGTCGAACTCGGCGGCAAGTCACCCAACATCATCTTCGCCGATGCGGACTTGGAACAAGCCATCGCCGGCGCGGCCGCGGCCGCGTTTTTCAACGCGGGCCAAGTCTGCTATGCGGGCACGCGACTCTACGTGCAGGACTCCGTCTACGAGACAGTGATCGCAGGCCTCAGCGAGGCCATGTCGAATTACGTGATTGGCGATCCCTTCGACCCGGAAACCCAGCTGGGACCAGTTGTTTCGGCCAAGCAGCGCGAGCGCGTCGACAGCTATGTGGATGAAGGCGTGCGCGCCGGAGCGGAAATTGTCGTCGGTGGACGCCGCGTTGAACGCCCGGGTTATTTTGTCGAACCGACGCTGCTGGCCAAAACTGATCCCAGCATGCGCGTGGTGCAGGAGGAAATCTTCGGCCCGGTCGTATGTGCAGTCCCGTTCAAGAATTTCGCCGATGTGGTTGCCCAGGCCAACGGCACGCGCTACGGCCTCGCCGCAGGCGTCTGGTCGCGCGACGTGAAGAACGCGCACCGCGCCGCGCGTGCGATCCATGCCGGCACTGTCTGGGTCAATTGTTATCACGTCGTCGATCCCAACATGCCGTTCGGCGGCTGGCGCGAGTCGGGCTGGGGGCGCGAGTTCGGGCGTGTCGGCGTGGAGTCGTTCACTGAGCTGAAATCCGTCGCGCTGAAGCTGTAATCGCGAACCGTTCGTGCACGTACGAGGATCTTTGGTGAAGAAAACGGTATTCCTGTTTTCCGGGCAGGGGTCGCACCATTTCCAGATGGGACGCGCCCTGTTTGACCACAACGCGCTGTTCCGCACCGAAATGACTTGTCTGGACGCGATCGTGCGCGAGCTTGCAGGGCGATCGGTGATCGAGGTGTTGTACGCAGATGCGAACCAACAGTCCGCAGCGTTCGATGCGTTGGAACTCACCCATCCAGCGATCTTCATGGTCGAATACGCGCTGGCGCAGACGCTGATCGCTGCCGGCATCAAGCCGGATCTGTGCCTAGGTGCGAGTCTGGGATCATTCGCCGCAGCCACGATGGCCGGTTTCATCGATGCGGAGCAGGCTTTGGCTGCGGTGATCCAACAAGCCGCCGCGCTGGAAGCCTGTTGCGAGCCAGGAACGCTAATTGCCGTGCTAGCCGACACCGCGGTTTTCGAACGTGAACGGCTGAGCGAATTGGCCGAACTCGCGGGGGTTAATTTCGCCTCGCATTTCGTGGTTTCGACGACGCACGACCGTGCGGTCGAGGTCGAACAACGCCTCAACGCGAGCCAGATCGCGTTCCAGCGGTTGCCGGTGGCCTTCGCATTCCATTCGCGCTGGATCGACGAGGCGCATACACCGTTCGATTCGTTCGCGCGATCTTTGGGCACAGACGGTGGCACGATGCCGCTGGTCTGCTGCGCTCAGGCTGCGGTACTCGATGCTTTGCCTGAGGGTTTCTTCTGGCAGGCGGTACGCAGGCCGATTCGATTTGGCGCCGCTGTGGAAATGCTCGAGCGCGAGCATGTCTGCAACTACATCGATCTCGGTCCGTCCGGCACCCTGGCCACGTTTCTGCGTTATCTGTTGCCGACCGAACGCAAGCCATCGATCCACGCAATACTGAGCCCGTTCGGCAACGATCAGACGCGCTTCAACGCACTTGAAGCCGGCTGGCCGCAGCAGCTTGGGCGCGCCTGAATCCGGCGCATCATTGCCGTGTCGGGTATCCACGTCAACGCATCATCGCGTACTCGACGCGAAGACGATTATCACCTTCTATCGGCCGCGCATCGGCCTTATTTCGGCGTACGTTCCGCCGCCGCATGGATGGAACTGTCCGGCGCTGGGTAGCTCCGAGTTCGCTCGTCAGATTCGCCAGCGTGCCGCGGTGAAATTGTCAGCGTGTCAGGGCATTCGACCGAGGCGCGCATCCGCTCGACACAGCAGCGTTGCGTGCACGCGGGATAATCCGCCAGGGGACGGAACGTTGCGGTTAAGCCGTCCAGCGTGCTGTCGGGCCGCTGCTATACTCGGGGCGATCGCAGGCGTTCGAGTTGCGCCGCGCAGATGGACAGATCGTTCACGGCGACAGATGGTGCAAACGAAGCGGCAGAAAGCAGGCGATGGCAATACTGATAGTCGATGACGACGAAAGCGTTCTGACTGCGCTGCGCGTTCTGCTCCAAAGCGAAGGAATGGCTTGTACAGCCTGTCGCTCGCCGGCTGACGCGGTCGCGGCGACCCGACGCGAGGCCTTTCAGCTGGCACTGGTGGACCTCAACTATGTGGAAGACACGACCTCGGGCAAGGAAGGGCTGGCACTGATCGCCGCCTTGCGCGAGGGGGGTGAAGACCTACCCGTGATCGCGATGACCGGTTGGGGCACGATCGGTATCGCGGTCGAAGCGATGCAGCTCGGCGCAGCGGATTTCGTCGAGAAGCCCTGGGAGAACAACCGATTGCTGTCGACCATCCGCACCCAGCTTGCGCTGCGCGCAGCGCAGGGCCGCGAACGCAAGCTCAGTGCGGAGAATGCGCTGTTGCGTCAGCAGGGCAGTGGCGTCGAATTGCTCTCGCGCTCGGTGGAAATGGATCAGTTGCTGTCGATGGCGCGCCGTGTCGCGCAAAGCTCCATACCCATCTTGATCACCGGCGAGAACGGCAGCGGCAAAGGCCTGCTGGCGAGCTACGTCCATCGGCATTCCAACCGCGCGACCGCGCCCTTCATCAGCGTCAACATGGGTGCGATCTCGGAATCGACCTTCGAAAGCGAAATGTTCGGCCACACCAAAGGGGCCTATACCGATGCCAAGAGCGAGCGAGTGGGCCGCGTCGAACTGGCTGATCAAGGCACGCTGTTCTTCGACGAAATCGCCAATCTGCCATTGACCCAGCAAGCCAAGATCCTGCGACTGCTGGAAGAGCGAAGCTACGAAAAGCTCGGCAGCTCGTTCACCAAGCGCGCGAGCGTGCGCTTCATTTCCGCGACCAATGCCAATCTCGACAGTCTCGTGGCGGAGCGAAATTTCCGCCAGGATCTGCTTTATCGACTGAACGGCGTGACCTTGAATGTGCCGGCGTTGCGCCAGCGTCGTGAAGACATATTGCTGCTTGCAGAAAATTTTCTGGCCCGCGCCTGCCAGCACTACAGTTCGCACGCGCGCACGTTTTCCGCCGGTGCGCGCGCAGCGCTGGAAAACTACGCGTGGCCAGGCAATATCCGCGAACTGCAGCACGTGGTCGAACGTTCGGTGCTGTTGGCGCAACAGGCGCAGATCGGCGTGCAGGATCTGCAGCTGGATACGCGAACGACGCCGGCCCCTTCAGTCGACGATGAGTTCGATGGCATGACCTTGCGTCATGCCGAGTTGGCACTGATTCGGCGTTCGCTGGTACGGCACGACGACAATGCAGCGGTCGCAGCGAAAGAGCTCGGTATCAGTCGTTCGGCGCTGTACCGGCGCCTTGGCAAGCGGGAACCGATGTGATCCAGGGCGCGCGTTCGAGCAGCGCACCGCCGCGGCGGAGGCTGCCGGCGAGCGTGAACCTGTTTCTGTGGATCTTGAGTTGCGCTATTCCTCCGGCTTTGTTGTGCTTGCTAGCGGTCGAAGATGCGTTGTCGAAGAGGCTGGCGGAGGGTCTGGCGTTGCTCTGCATCGCGTGGATCGCCATCGTCGCCGTAACGGTCCGCACCAACCTGATGCGGCGCTTACGCGCACTGAGCAATCTCGTTGAAGCGGCGCGCGCGCAGGACTACAGCATCAAGGCGGCGCACGCGCGTGAATCGGGGGAACTGGCCGATCTGTATCGCCAGCTCAACATGCTGATCGGCGATCTCGAGGCCGGCCGGCATACCGAGCAAGAGTTGCTGGGTATGCTGCAAAAGGTCGTCGACCAGATCAGTGTCGCGATCGTCGCCTGCGATGCCTACGACCGTATCCGTCTAGTCAATCCACTCGCCGCGCAACTATTGCGCACGCCGGCAGACAAATTGATCGGGACCGACTTCGCAGCCACGCCGCTCGCCGCGATTCCGTTCTCGGCCGAACCACGCGTCGTAGATTTCCGCTTTCCCGGCGCCGAGAGCCGTTGGCAAGTCAGTCAGCAGTTCTATCGGCGTCAGGGTAGACCCAGCCGCATCGTATTCATCGTCGATCTACGCATGGCGTTGGCGGAAGAAGAAATCCTGGTATGGCAACGATTAATCCGCGTGATCAGCCATGAGGTCAACAATTCCCTGACACCGATCATGTCGCTGTGTCAGACCTTGGAAAACGTCATCGCCCGCGGCGACGCCGCGCAACATATGAGTGTCATGCGCGATGGATTAGATGTGATCTCGCAGCGTGCGAGAGGGCTCAAGGAATTCATTTCGGTCTATGCGCGCATCGCGCGCCTGCCTGAGCCGCAGAAAGTCGTGTTCCCGGCTTCGCGGCTGATGCAGCGGGTATTGGCCATCTTTCCCGGTGGCGTTGTTGAGCGCGTCGGCGACGAGCCAGAAGCAAAACTGTTCGGCGATCCGGTGCATCTGGAGCAGGCGTTGATCAACCTAGTCAAGAACGCGGTCGAGGCCAACGACAGCAATGAGGCGCCGGTGCGCTTCGGTTGCCGTGTCGTCGACGGCAACGCCGAGTTCGAGATCATCGATAACGGCGCCGGTATCCGGAATTCCGACAATCTTTTCGTGCCGTTCTACACAACCAAGCCCGGTGGTGCTGGTGTCGGCCTGGTACTGTGCCGCAAAATCGCCGCGAGGCATCACGGCCAGGTCACACTGGAAAACCGGGCGGACGCGGCGGGCGCTGTGGCGCGATTGTGCGTGCCGTTGTCGAAGGCCACCTAGCAGGACGCTTGGCGCGGACAAGGGCTTCGACACACATGACTTGGAGCGGCACTCAAACAGGGTCGCACCCGTCCCGCACGTCGCCCGCAACATCAACGGCCAGCGCAGCACGATCGACGGACGCAGTGTGCGCAGCAACGGGTACGCGATGAGCGAGCAGGTGCGTAAACCCATCTAGCAAGGTTTTAGCTGGATCAAGACGATCAGAGGATTGCGCGGTGTCGCGGGTGGGCTGAGTGCCGTTCGCGAATGGACGATATGGACCTTCGCCGGCTACAACCTGATTCGACTCGGCGATATCGGCCAATGATGGGATCCGTCACCGACCTTTGCAAACGTGCGTCCGGTGTCGCATGGTTTGAGCAGATATTACTCGACCTCACTCGACCACCATTCCGCCGGCGATAGAAACAGGCTATCGCCGTCTGGATAGGACCGAACTTCTCGACAGGCTTTTAGAGAGCTGGCAGAGCCGCGTGCAAAAACCCCGGTCGGTTCGTCGCCAACAGGATAGGGAATTGACCAACGCATCAACCGCACAAATCCTATTTTTTTTTCGTGACTCTCAGTTCCAGTTTCGCTGATCCTGACATCAGCAGTCGATATCGAGCGGCCGTATCCGTCTTCGACGGCCCATTAGATCGGCTGCACCGCGCATGTCGTGCGCGAATAGATCGATCTTCGCGATGCGCAGAATCGACGTTTCACTCTTCTTGCGCATGTAGCAGGCTTCCCCGCACACTGCGGGGCTGTGGGTCATACGACCTTCGCGACAAAGCTATTGACGGAGCGCATGGATGGCTACGGACCTGGTTGTAACCGGTATGGGCGTGGTGTCGGCCATCGGGCAAGGCAAGCAGCCCTTCACGGCCGCCCTGTTGGCTGGGAGCAGCGCGTTTGGCGTGATGCAACGTCCCGGCCGCCGCCGCGAGGACTCACCTGTCCTGGGCGCAGAAATCGCCGCACTCGTGGTGCCGGACAGTATTCCGAAGCAGGTTCTGCGTACCGCCTCGCTATCGGCGACGACGGCATTGACGGTTGTGCAGGAGGCCTGGGACGAGGCAGACCTCGGCCAGCTCGATCCGCATCGCGTAGGCATGATCGTCGGCGGTTCCAATGTGCAACAGCGGGAGCTGGTCAATGTGCATGACAGTTACCGCGAACGCATCGCGTTCCTGCGGCCAACCTACGCCTTGTCGTTCATGGATTCGGATCTGTGCGGATTCTGCACGGCGCATTTTGGCATACAGGGGTTGGCCTATACCGTCGGTGGCGCGTCCGCGAGCGGTCAACTTGCGGTCATCCAAGCGGCGCAGGCGGTGTCGTCAGGACAAGTCGATGCGTGCATTGCCGTCGGCGCATTGATGGATCTGTCGTACTGGGAATGCCAGGGCTTTCGCGCAATTGGTGCGATGGGCTCGGACCGCTTCGCCGCAACGCCAGAACTGGCTTGTCGTCCGTTCGACCGCGATCATGACGGTTTCATCTATGGCGAATGTTCCGGCGCCCTTGTGATCGAATCTCTGGAATCCAGTCGACGTCGCGCGGCCAAGCCATATGCCGCGCTGGCGGGATGGGGACTGGCGATGGACGGCAACCGCAATCCCGATCCGTCGTTGCAAGGCGAAACGCGGGCGATTCGCGCCGCGCTTGCGCACTCTGGCTGCGCTGCCGCGGCGATCGACTATGTCAATCCTCACGGCACCGGGTCTATCGTCGGTGACGAGACCGAATTGGGCGCGTTGCGCGAATGCGGCTTGGGCCATGTCCATCTCAACGCGACCAAGTCGCTGGTCGGGCATGGTCTCAGCGCCGCTGGCGCAGTGGAGATCATCGCCACTCTGCTGCAAATGCGCGCAGGCCGCCTGCACCCGACGCGCAACCTCGACAATCCGATCGATCCATACCTGCGCTGGGTGGACCCCGCGGGCACTTCGCACCAGATCGAAAACGCACTCACCTTGAGCATGGGATTCGGTGGCATGAATACCGCGCTGTGCTGGCAACGTTGTCCCTGAGGCGGCGATGCCGCGATACTCACACGAGCAGGAGTTTCATCGCATGACTACGTCGATAGCCGAGCCAAGCCCGGACTTCGCGCATTTGGAAACCATCAAAGTACGCTTCGAGGATTCGGTCTGCTATCTGCAATTCCACCGTCCTGACGCGAACAACGCCATCAACGCACAACTCGTCGCTGAATGCACTCACGTGCTCGACGCATGCGAACCATCGATCAGCGTCGTTGTGCTCAGCGGCTTGTCGGACGTGTTCTGCTTCGGCGCTGATTTCAAGGAAGTGACCACTGGCTGCGCGCCGGCGCATGCAGCATATGAAGGGCCTGGACCGATGTACGACCTTTGGCTCAGACTCGCCACCGGGCCGTTCATCGTGATTTCCTACGTGCGAGGCAAAGCCAACGCCGGCGGCCTGGGTTTCATCGGCGCCAGTGATATCGTATTGGCCGACGAATGTGCCCAGTTCAGTTTGTCCGAGTTACTGTTCGGCCTGTATCCGGCATGTGTGCTGCCGTTCCTCATGCGCCGCATCGGCTTTCAGAAAGCGCATTACCTCACTTTGAACGCGCAGACGATCTCCGCGAAAATTGCATTGGACTGGGGTCTGGTCGATGCCTGCGAAGCGCAGGGCGAACCGCTGTTGCGCCGCCATGTAGTGCGTCTGCGGCGTTTGTCGCGCACGGCACTGGCGCGTTACAAGAGCTACGCCGCGAAACTCGGATCGCCGTTGGCGGCATACCGCGCGGCGGCAGTCGCGGGCAACTTGGAAGTGTTCACGGACGAACAAAATCTGCGCGCGATCTCGCGCTACATACAGGACGGGCTATTTCCCTGGGAATGAACTGCGTTGCGCAGCGCCGATTGCGACGCAGCGCATCGTCAGTTGGATCACGCCGCTTCGAATCGTATCGGCAGCGACTTGAGGCCGCCGACGAATACCGCCTTGGAGTGAGCGGCTTTGCCAGCCATCGACAGTGACTTGATGCGCGGCAACAGTTCTTCGAAGAACACGCGCATTTCCATTCGAGCCAGATGCTGGCCCAGACACATATGGCCACCGAAGCCGAACGCGAGTTGCTTGTTCGGCGTGCGATCGATGCGGAAGCGGAACGGATCTTCAAACACCTCTTCGTCGCGGTCCCCGGAGAAATAGCACAGCATCAACCAGTCGCCTTCGCGGATATCCTGATCGCGCATGCGGTAGTCGGCCGAGGCGGTGCGCATGAAGTGGCGCACGGGACTGGTCCAGCGAATCGCTTCTTCGACGAGACCGGGAATCAGTGCTGGATTGGCCTGCACCTTGGCAAGCTCTTCCGGGTATTCGCATAACGCCGAAATTGCGCCAGCGGTCGATGCACTGACCGTATCGTGGCCGGCGGTCGCCACCAGCGAGTAATACGACATCGCTTCGAAGTTGCCGATTGGCTCGCCGTCGATGAGGCCGTTCGCGATGATGGTGGCGAGGTCGTCGCGCGGGTTCGCGCGGCGATCGCGGGTGATCACGTCGAAATATTTGAAGAAAGTCTCCACCGCGCCGCTAAGTCCCATCAAGGCTTGTTCGGCAGTCTGTTTGGCCTTGCCGGTGCGGTTGAGATCTTCGTCGAGATTGCCGAACACCTGCTTCGTCAGCTTCAGCATCAGCGGCTCGTCTTCGACGGGTACGCCGAGAATCTGCATGATCACATGCAGCGGATAGTGCACCGCGACGTCCTTGACGAAATCGCATTCGCTGCCGTGTGCCAACATGCTGTCGACGAACTCGCGAGCGATGCCGCGAATACCCGCTTCGCGTCGCGCGAGATTGGATGCCATGAACCAGTTGCTGGTCAGCGAGCGGTATTTGCGGTGATCCGGGTCGTCCATATGCGCCAGGGTGCGCGCCAGGTGCGGACTGCCATCGCGAAGGTAGCGCACCATCGCGTCGGTATACTGATCGGTCAAAATGGTTGCACGGTCACCGTTACGAAAAACCTTGTTGTTCTTGCTGACTTCAAGGATGTCTGCGTGCTTGGTCACCACCCAGAACGGATCGAAATCGCGCGATTGGGCCACACCAAGCGGCATGTTCTCGCGCAGCCATGTATAGGCGTCGGTAATGCGCTGCAGGTCAGCGTACGCATTCGGATCAATGAGGGCCGCCGTGATCTCGCTCGGAAGGGTAGGTACAAGCGTTGCAGTTTCCATTGCGCGCCAATTTTCAAAAAGTCAAGACAGAATAGTCTAGCATTTGATGTTGCGTTGGCAAGGCATTCCGCGGCCCGACGCCCGAGGTAGTTGAAGTGGCGCATCATCGTTTGCCAGACAACGGATGCTCTCTCACCGTGGAGCGAGAACAGACACACGCTCACGTGTAGAAGTAACCGTCACGCCAGTGTAAAACACCACATGCAAACTCACATTTGGAGCGCTTGTGCAGAGCGGTTTTGTCACTTGTTGTCCGAGGGTCGAGTTGTCGATCTGGCCGCATCCACACGCGGTTTGCGCGCTTGACCCCAAGGTTGTCAGGGGATAAGCTTTACGCTGTACTAGTTCCACACTTTGCTAGTTCCACACTTTGCTCGCAAGCGAGCGCATCAGTTGCTAGCAAAAGATGACCGGTGCAAAAGTCGCGTCTTCAGCGCTCCAGCGGGTCAGGGCGTTGTCGTAACAGGGAATTGATAGGGAGAGTCAGATGGTTGATCGCGATTTGCTGCAGGAGTTGACTGAGACTTACCTGCGAGGCGTAGTTCTCGAAGCGTTTGAAGCTGCTGAACCGCCACTGGATCCAGCTGAACATCCGTTCGATTCATTCACGCCGTTTCGCGAGTTCGGGATCGACTCGTTTCTGGTCCTGAAAATCCTGCGCCGTCTCGAGAAAGACTTCGGCACCCTGCCGAAGACTCTGCTGTTCGAGAACTTCAATATTTGCGATCTAGCGAACTACTTTGCCGACAAGCACATGCAAACGCTGTCGCAGCTCTTCGCAGAGCAACTGCAAGATGCAGGCGTACCGTCCTTGCCTTAAGTTCGCCACGATTGCCTGAGGCAAACCATTGTGGAAGACGCAAGTGCCTCGCCTGAAGGTCAACGTGCGCATGCTATCGCTACAGCGAATAGCCAGCAGACACCGACCACGGCGCCGATACTGATGTTAGAGAAGGATGCGCTTTCGCATCCGGAGTTGGGCGCTTTGGCGCAACAACTTTTCAATACCTGCAAGAACGAAGGTTCTGCGTCGCGCGGCATCAAGCATATTGCGCCGAACCTTTTCATCGGCAGTGAGCGGCGTGGCTATTTTCATTACAGCCGTCATCGCAAGATCCTGCTGGTCTATGCCTATACAGGCGCAGACGATTATTTTCCGAGCGTTGCCGCTGAGTTGTTGGCCCACTGCGAGCATAAGGGTTACCAACTCAATATTCTGTCGCACAAACCGCTCGCGGCAATAGCCGGCATGGGATTTACCGCTACTCCGTTCGGTGTAGTCCAGCGGATTCCCAATCTGCCGGAGTTCACCCTGGAAGGGGGGGCCATGCGCCGTTTGCGCTACCAGGTGAGCACGTTCGAAAAGGCGGGTGTCGGCTCCGTGGAGGAATACCGTTGCGGCACCGATACCGGCGCCGAGGATGATATCGCACGCGTGATCGACAGCTGGTGCGCCGGCAAGACCAAGGTCAATCCGCTGGTGCGCAGTGCGCGCGAGGAAATCCTCGCTGGCACATTGCACGAGCGCCATCGCCTTTTCCTCACACGCCTCGATGGCGTTCTTCAAAACGTCGTGCTGATTTCGCCGCTGTCGGATTCCGACAATGGCTATCTGATGGATTTGGAATTCTACGGTCCGGACATGGAACGCGGCGGCCTGGAATTCGCCATCGTGCGCATCATCGACATTCTGGTCGCCGAAGGGCGCACCATGCTGAGCCTCGGCGGCACTTATGGCTGCCGAATCGAGCAGTCGCCGAATGCAGACGCGGAAGTCGATCAGATTCTGGACGATCTGCACAAACAGGAAATTTTCAACGATCAGGGAAATTTCCAGTTCAAGAGCAAGTTCCGCCCAGAAGCACAAAGCATTTTTCTGTGCCGCAAGGCCGGTTGCGGAAATCCCGACAGCGTCATCGACATCATCATGATGATTGCCGATCCGTTGCGCATGCAGACTTCCGACGTCGAGAACCACACCGTGATGTCCATGCAATCGCCGGCCACGCCAGTGGCTGAGGCCGCCGACCCGATTGCGCCGGAAAAAGCGACCATTGCAACGGCCGAAAAAAAAAACTTCGATGAATTTTCCCGTGCAAGCGACGACGCTCTGAAGGCGCCGCAGTCGCCGCGAGCGCGTCAGCTTGCCGAAACCGGTTTCAATCCGCTGAAGCTGAGCGCCGAGAGGGTCGAGTTCGATCTCAAGACCGATTCCTGGGCGCAGTTGAAGCTGCCCGCAATCGATGCGCGCATGCAGCAGTTGCATCGGCTGCTGCAAACCTCCATCGGCGCGGAAAGCAGCTTACGCGAGATCTTTCCGTTCGCCCATTTCGTGCTGACCGACTCGGGCCGCAGTGCCGAGCAGGCGCTGTACCGCGCTTGGCCGAAAAAGGGCAAAGTGCTGCAAAATTTGCTGTTTCCGAGCAATCTCTACCACCAGATCGACAACGACTTCGACCCCGCGGAATTACCCAGCCCAGCGCTGTTCCGGCTCGAGTCCGATGAAGCCGGCAAGGGCGAACTGGATCTCGCCGCTCTCGACGCCGCGCTGGCCAAGGATGCCGCGTCGATTGCGCTGGTTTGCATCGAAACCTGCAACAACGCCGCGGGTGGTGGTCCGGTATCCCTGCAGCATCTGCAGCAGGTGAAGTCGCGGCTCGCGGCGCATGCGATTCCGTTGATGCTCGACGCGACGCGAATCGTCGAGAACGCGCGCTTGCAGCAACTCAACGACGTGGTTTGCGCGGAGCAGGATCTGTGGCAACTGGTGCGCGAGATGCTTGCTTGCGCCGACGTCGTAGTCGTAAGCCTGGCGAAAGATTTCGGACTGAACCTGGGCGGCCTAATCGCCACCAACGATGAATCGTTGCAGCGCGCGGCGCGAGCTGCGGTGGAACGGGCGGGCACGGGTCTGGATCTGTTTGAACGCAAATTGATCGCGCTCGCCTTGCGCGACCGGTGTTTCATCGAAACCGCGGTCGAGCGGCGCATGCAGGCTGTGCGCACGGTCTGGTGTGCGCTGAAAGACAGCGGCGCGCCGGTGGTGCATCCGGTCGGCGGGCATTGCGTATTGATTGACGTCAAGCGCATCGGAGCCGTTGCCGGCTTCGAGTTGCCGCTCGCATCGTTCCTCGCGTGCCTCTATCTCAACACGGGCATCCGTGCGGGCGCTCACAGCGTCGGCATGCAGCGCCGCCGCGAAACATCGCAACTGGTGCGCCTCGCGTTGCCGCTGGGTCTCGACGACGAGGACGTCGCGCAGATCGCGAGCCGGCTGGCCGCGCTGTTTCGCGACATGACCAATATTCCCGAGCTCGCACCGCGCAAGGATGCGCGTGCTTCGTTCGGCGAACTGACTGCGGAATACACGCTCAAGCGGTACCACCGCATCCGTGATGCAAGCGTGGCGTACATCGCGCCAGCGCCAGCGCCGTCGCCGCGCCTGGATGCGGGAATGGAAGCGGCTCCAGTGCATGCCTCAGCCGCGGACGCGCCGCCGGGCGGCGACGGCGCAATGAGCAGGGATTCGACCACGATGCATGCGACACCGATCACCGCCGCGCGCGCCAAGCGCTCAATCTGCGACATCGCCATCGTCGGCATGGCCGGGCGCTATCCCAAGGCGAAGAACATCGACGAGCTGTGGCAGAACCTCAAGCAGGGTCGCGACTGCATCGAGGAACTGCCTGCCGATCGCTACGAGCAGCGCTTGCGCTACGGGCCTGCGGCAAGGTACCGAGGCGGCTTCATCGCCGATGTCGACAAGTTCGACTCCCTGTTTTTCAATATTCCGCCGAAAGACGCCGAGCGCCTCGATCCGCAGGAGCGTCTATTTGCCGAGGTGGCCTGGGAAGCACTTGAAGATGCCGGCTACTACCCCGAACTGCTCAATCGTGAAGAGGGCGCGGCTGGCGTAGGTGTCTATGTCGGCGCCGTATGGGCGACGTACCAGACCGTCGGCGTCGAAGAAAGACATCTGGGCGGGGTGCACGCGCCGAGTTCATTCCTTTGGAGCATCGCCAACCGCGTCTCCTACGGCATGAATTTCTCCGGCCCCAGCCTGACCATAGATACCGCCTGCTCGTCGAGCCTGACCGCGTTGTATCTGGCCTGCGAAGCGATCTATGCCGGCGAGTGCGGCTCGGCCGTCGTCGGCGGCGTGAACCTCGATCTGCACCAGAGTAAATGGGACATCAACCGCTCTGGCGGCGCGCTATCCGAGGACGGCGTCTGTCGCACCTTCGGACAGGGCGCGAACGGTTACGTGGCCGGTGAAGGCGTCGGCGCAGTTTATGTCAAGCCGCTGGCCCAGGCCGTTGCCGACGGCGACCATATCTATGGTGTTATCAAGAGCATCGTCGTCAATCATGGCGGACGTACCAGTGGTTTCGTCGTGCCCAATCCCAAGGCGCAGACCCATTTGATTCGTGCTGCGCTGGAGCGCGCCGAGGTCGACGCATCCAGCATCGGCTATATCGAAGCGCACGGCACGGGCACGGAACTCGGCGATCCGCTGGAAATCGCTGCATTGAACAATGCCTTCGGCAGCCACGGCGTCGCGACGCATGCCTGCGCGGTCGGCTCTCTGAAGACCAACATCGGCCATCTTGAAGCCGCCGCCGGTATCGCCAGCCTGAGCAAGGTGCTGTTGCAAATGCAGCATCGCCAGTTGGTTCCGTCGCTGCATTCGACCGTGCTCAATGAGCATATCGATTTCGAAACGTCGCCGTTCCGCGTGCAGCAGCAGCTGGAAGATTGGACGCCGCCACAGCTGGACGGCGCGCCGCAGCCGTTGCGCGCGGGTATCAGCTCGTTCGGCGCCGGCGGCTCCAACGCGCATGTCATCGTCGAAAGCTACGCAGGGAGCGCCGCGGCGGCCGAATCCGTCCCCGATCGCGAAACGCATATATTCCCGCTGTCGGCGCGCACTGAGACTCAGCTGGTCGACGTCGCAACGCGCCTGCGCGACTACCTGCAGCAGCCCGATGCGCGCGCGTCGCTGGCCGATATCGCCTTCACCTTGCAATGCGGACGCAAGCCGTTCGAATTCCGCGTCGCGCTGCTCGCGCGCTCGCAGCAGGAACTGATCGAGCGTCTCGGCATGTTTCTCGCGGGCAAGAAACACGAAGGCGTGGCGATCGGCAACGTCAAGAACGCCGACGTGATCCTCAAACTGATGAGCCGCAGCGAACGCGAGCAGGTAATCGGCCTGCTGTCGCGCCGCCGCGATTCGGGAAAGGTCGCGCGCATGTGGGCTGAAGGCGTGCTGCTGGACTGGCGCGGCGTCAATGGCGCCAGTCGCGGAAGACGCGTCTCGCTGCCGACCTATCCGTTTGCCGACAAGCGCCATTGGGTGCCGGTGATGGCGCCGGGCACCGTGGTTGTAGAAGCTGCGCGCCGCGGCATCCATCCGCTGGTCGACAGCAATGAGTCGACGTTCGAGCGGCAGCTCTTCAAGAAGACCTTCCACGACGGCGAATTCTTCATCTACGACCATCGCGTCATGGATGTGCCGACCTTGCCCGGTGTGGCTTATCTGGAACTCGCACGCAAAGCCGGCGAGTTGGCCGCGGGCAGGGCCGTGCGGCGTCTGCGCAATATCCTATGGGTCAGTCCGATCGCAGTTCGCGACACCCCTGCGGAAACCTGGGTGGAATTGAAACCCGCGCACGACGCGATTCAGTTCGAAGTATTCAGCGACGGCGAAAATGGCAAGAAGGTGCTGCATTCGCAGGGTAAGATCTTGTATGCCAGCGAGAGCGAAATCGCGGCCCTACCGGAATACGTCGATCTGGCCGCTATCAAGGCGCGCTGCGCCAAGGTCATGGATGGCCGCGATGCCTATCCGCTGTTCAAGTCCTTCGGTCTCGATCTGGGGCCTGCCTTCCAGTCGCTGCAGGAGGTTTATCGCAGCGATCGCGAAACCCTAGGCTCTCTGCAATTGCCGGGGGCGCGGCTGGACGATCTGCAATCTCTGATGTTGCACCCTTCGCTGATCGACGGCGCGTTGCAAGCGGGCGTAGCGGCGCAGCTCGGCGGCGCCAGTTCCGAAATGCTGGTGCCGTTCTCGATCGGCGAGGTGGAGGTTCTCCATCCGCTGGTGCGCAACTGTTGGAGCTACGTCACCGAGATGACGAACGAACGCGTGGAGAATTCCCGCGTCTCACGGAAAAACGTACTGATTCTCGACGACGATGGCAAGATCCTGGTGCGCATCCGCGAAGTCACCGGCGTGCCGATTGCCGAGGTGCACAAGGCGTCGGCAGGCAAGGATGAAGCAGGTTTTGCGCGGCTCTATTACGCACCGCAGTGGGAAGCTGAGCCGCTGTCAGCATCGGCAAACGCGAATTCGCCGGAGCTGGGCGACGCCATCCTGATGTTCGGCGACGACGACAGCGTGCGCGATCTGTACCGCCGCCAGCTCGCCGCGGCCGGCGCGATCCAGCGCGTCATATTAATAAGGCCGGCGGCTCAATTCGCCCGCATCGACGCTGACTCCTACGGTGTCGACCCGGCGAACTTCGATCACTTTGCGCAGTTAGTCAACGCGCTGACCGAGGACAAGTGCACGTTCCGCAACATCGGTTTCCTCTGGCCGCTGAGCAAAACCGTGCAGCCGCTGGACGATGCCGGGCTTGACCACGCCATGACCTTTGGCGTGCTTTCTCTGTTGCCCCTGTGCCAGGCTCTGACAAAGATCAAGCTCGACGGCAAACTGCAACTGGTTTACGTCCACGTGAGCGGCGACGGCGAGTTGCCGGTCGCGCACGAGGCGGTCGCGGGCTTCTTCAGTGCGCTGCATCTGGAATTCCCCAAGATCCAGTGCAAGACATTGGAACTCAATCGCTATGACGGCGGTGCCGACACCTTGCTCACGGCGCTGCGCGCGGAATTCCGCGCCGACGCGGGCGATGCGGTGGCGGTGCGCGTCGTGGACGGCGAGCGCCAGGTCCGTCGTCTCAAACTATTCGATCTCGCACCTGCCGCAGCGAACGGAGCCGCACCACCTGCGCCACGCGAACGCGGCGTCTATCTGATTACCGGCGGTGTCGGCGGATTAGGCCTGATCTTCGCCGAATTCCTCGCGCGCCGCTATCAGGCGCGCCTGCTGCTGACCGGCCGTTCGCCACTGTCCGCCGAACGCCAAGCGCAGCTCGACAAGCTGCGCGCGCATGGTGCCGAGGTGGTCTATATCGAAGCCGACGTATCCAGCGACGCCGACGTGCAGCGCCTGGTCGCCGAAGGCAAACGGCACTTCGGCGAACTCAACGGCGTCATCCACAGTGCCGGCGTGCTGCGCGATTCCTACGTGCGCAACAAGACCCGCGAGGATTTTGACGCGGTGCTCGCGCCCAAGGTATTCGGCGCGGTTTATCTGGATGAAGCGACCCGCGCCGAGCCGCTGGATTTCTTCGTGATGTTCTCGTCGATGGCCGCGATCACCGGCAACGCCGGCCAGAGCGACTACGGCTATGCCAACCACTTCATGGATTCGTTCGCGTTCCGCCGCGAACAGCAACGCAGCGCAGGACTGCGCGCGGGTAAAGCGTTCAGCCTGAACTGGTCGCTGTGGGCCGACGGCGGCATGCGCGTCGACGAGCAGACAGAGCAGATGTTCACCAAGACCCTGGGCATCAAGTTGCTCGGCACCAATACCGGTATCGACGCGTTCGTCGACGGTCTCGCTTCGTCGGCGACACAGCTCGCCGTGCTGGAGGGCAATCAGGAAAAAATCGAAATTTCGTGGGGCATGCGCAAAAAGCCGCAGCGGACCGCGGCGACCGTGGCAAGCACCGCCGCTGCGTCGGGCGCACAACAGAACCTGCCGGCGCTGGTGCAGGCGGAACTCGCGCGCCTGGCGATGGAGTTCCTCAAACTAGACGAGTCGGACATCTCGCCCGACAGTGTGCTGCTGGATCTGGGCTTCGATTCGATAGGCCTGACTACCTACGCCAACGCAATCAATGACAAGTATGGCGTCGACGTCACGCCCGTACTGTTCTTCGACTATCCTTCCATCCAGGAAATCTCCAAATACCTCGCTACAGAACGCAATGCCGACGTTGCGCGCGTGCATGCGGCGTTCAGCGAAAATGCGGGCGCGAACGCCACCGTTGCGCCGGTCGCTCCGTCCATCGACTTCGCGCAGCCGCTGCGCATTAACAAGGGCTGGGACTCGCGCGCATTCGACGCAGCGCCGCAACGCGCTTCCGGTTCGCACGCCCCGGTCAACCGTTTCGACGAAATGCCGATCGCCATCGTCGGCATGAGCGGCGTGATGCCGCAGTCCCAGGATCTCAATGAATTCTGGCAGCACCTGAAGAACGGTGACGATCTGATCAGCGTCATTCCCGAGGACCGCTGGGATTGGCAAGAGTTTTACGGCGACCCCTTCAAGGAAGTGAACAAGTCGAACTCCAAGTGGGGCGGCTTCATGAAGGAAGTCGACAAGTTCGACGCGCTCTTCTTCGGCATTTCCAAGCGCGAAGCGCAGATGATGGATCCGCAACAGCGGATCTTCCTGGAAACCGTGTGGAAAGCGATCGAGGATTCCGGCCACCGCGTGTCGGATCTTTCAGGCACGCGCACGGGGCTGTTCGTCGGTGTCGCGACCAACGACTACGTCGACGTGATGAATCGCCTGAACATAGGTCTCGACGGCTATTCCGCCTCGGGCAACTCGCACTCGGTGCTGGCCAACCGCGTCTCGTTCCTGCTGAACCTGCGCGGCCCCAGCGCGCCGATCGACACCGCCTGTTCCAGTTCGCTGGTGGCGCTGCACCGGGCGATCGAATCGATCCACACCGGCAGCTGCGACATGGCGATCGTCGGCGGCGTGCAGGTGATGCTCAGCCCTGCCGCGTACATCTCCTTCGGCATGGCTGGCATGCTCAGCGGCGACGGCAAGTGCAAGACCTTTGACAAGCGCGCCAACGGTTATGTGCGCGGCGAAGGTTCGGGTGCGATCCTGCTCAAGTCGCTGGCGCTGGCCGAAGCCGACGGCGATCACATTTATGCCGTCGTGCGCGCGACAGCGGAAAACCATGGCGGCCGTGTCACGACATTGACGGCGCCGAACTCGGCGGCTCAGGCCGAATTGCTGATCGATGCGTACGCCAAGGCGCAAATGGACCCGGCCACGGTCGGCTACATCGAATGCCACGGCACCGGCACGGGTCTCGGCGATCCGATCGAGATCCAGGCGCTGACCAAGGCGTTCGGCGAGCTGTACAAACGTCACGACCGCCCGCCCGCGACCACGCCGCACGTAGGCCTGAGTTCGGCCAAGACCAATATCGGCCATCTGGAAACCGCAGCCGGCATCGCCGGCATCCTGCGCGTCCTGCTGGCTATGCGCCATCGGCAGATTCCGGCCAATGTGCACTTCGAGGAAATCAATCCTTACATCAATCTGGCCGGCACTCCGTTCTACATCGCCGACAAAACGTGCGACTGGCAGTCGCCGCGGTCCGAGGACGGCAGCATCCTGCCGCGCCGCGCAGGTGTCAGCTCGTTCGGCTTCGGTGGTGCGAACGCGCATATCGTATTGGAAGAACATCTGCCGTCGGCCGAAGTCCTGCACAACGCTGCCGGCAATGTCGGCGGTCCGCAGCTGATCGTGCTGTCCGCCAAGACCGGCGATCGACTCCAAGCCTATGCGCAAGCGATGCTGGAACGTGCCGAGGCGGACGAAGTTGACCTGGTGAACTTCGCCTATACCTTACAGGTAGGCAGGGACGAGATGCCCGAGCGCCTAGCGCTCGTTGCCGCCACGGCCGACGAATTGCGCAGCAAACTCCGCGGGTTCCTCGACGGCCATGCGGTTGCCGGGCTCAGCCGCGGCAGCAGCCGCGCGCGCAAGGACGCCGCACCGATCGTCAGCGGCGAAACGGTACAGGCCTTGATCGACGCAGAGGATTTCACTGCGCTTGCAGCGGCGTGGGTGACCGGCGCCGAAATCGACTGGCGCCGTCTGCCGCGCGCGCGCAAGCCGCGGCGCATGGCGGTGCCGACGTATCCGTTCGCGCGAGAGCGCTGCTGGATTCCCGGAGTGGAGGGCTTCCGCCTCAGCGGATCGGCAACGCCGGCATTCGCTTCGGCTTCGGCTGCTGCGCCGGCAGCTGTATCGTCCGCTCCCGCTCCCGCACCCGTCGCCGTGAGCGCTGCCGTCGCTTCGGTTGCGCTGCCCGCCGGGCCGCAAACCATGTACTACCGCAGCGTGTGGCAGGAAGCGCCGCTCGCCGCGAAATCGGCTGCCGGCAAGCCTGCCTCCACGATCCTGCTGTTCGCGCGCGGCGAAGCGCTGCGCGAACAACTGCGCCGCCGACTCGCCGCGCAGGGCCAGCCGGTGCCGGCAATCGTGCTCGTGCAGCCGGGCAACGGCTTCCGTGCGCTTGCTGTGGATTCGTATCAGCTTCAGCCCGCGCAGCGCACCGACTTCGCGGCACTGTTCGCCGCGCTGCAGTCGCAGGGACTGCGGCCCCAGCACATCATCCATGCCTGGAGCGATGCCGACGAACTGTTCGACGCCGACTCGCTGCGCAACGGTTTGGAACGCGGAGTCGGTTCGCTGTTTGCATTGAGCCAGACGCTGGCGGACGGCGCGCGCAAGGAAAAGGAAACCGCGGCAACGGTCGCAGCGACGAATCTGATCTATCTGATTCCGGGCGATGCGGATCGACCGCAACCGCAGCATGCGGCGGTAGCGAGTTTCGCGCGCAGCGCTTTGCTCGAAATCCCGAAGCTGAGCAGCAAGTGCATCGCGATCGGGACGGCGACATCCGACGCTGCAACGCCGCAAGGCGCGCTGGACGACGTGGGCGTCGATCGCCTGCTGGCGGAATTGGCCGACGCCGCCGGTGGCAGCGCGGAAATTCGCTACTCGGCACAGCGGCGCCTGACGCGAACGTTGCAGCCTTGGATACCGGCCGCGGTTTTGCCCGCGTCCGTGCGCGAACGCGGTACCTATGTCATTACCGGCGGCGCGGGTGGCCTCGGCATGATCATTGCGAAATTCCTCGCTGCGCAGGCGAACGTGAATCTTGCGTTGGTCGGCCGTTCCGCGCTCGATACGGTGCAGATCGCTAAACTCGCCGAACTCGAGATGCTGGGCTCGCACGTCGCCTATCTGCGCGGGGACATTTCCCGTCGCGACGGTGCGTCCGACGTGCTGCAACAGGTGCGTGAGCGCTTCGGCAGCATCCATGGCATCGTGCACGCGGCCGGCGTGATCAGCGATGCGCCGATCGAGCGCAAGACCGCGAGCGACTTCGAAGCGACCTGCGCGCCCAAGATTCACGGCACAATCCATCTGGACGAAGCCAGCCAGTTCGATGATCTGGATTTCTTCGTGGTGTTTTCTTCGCTCGCGACGGAACTGGGCAGTTCCGGCCAGTGCGATTACGCTTACGCGAATGGATTCCAGCACCACTATGCGGCATGGCGCGAGCATCTGGTCGCGCAGCAGCGCCGCCGCGGCCGCACGCTCGCAATCGACTGGCCTCTATGGCAAGACGGCGGCATGCAAGTCGAACGCATCAAGGGCATACGGCTTGACGCCGCGACCAAGGCCATGCTGCAGGATTCGTCGGGCGTGCACGCGCTGGACACCGAAAGCGGCCTGAGGGCTTTTGCCACGGCGCTGCCGAGCGGCGAAAGGCAATTGCTGGTGATGCACGGCGACCCGGCCAAGATAGGCAGGCTGCTCGGCTTGGCTGGTGCGGAACCTGCGCGCGCGCCACGCGCTGGACCGCGTACCGGCGCCGCGCCGCGGAACAATGGCGAGTTCGCGCGCCTCCTCAAGAACGATCTGATGCGTATCGTCACCGAGGTATTGTTGGTCGGTCCGGGCCAGATCGTGGCCGACGTGAACCTGAGCGAATACGGTCTGGATTCGATCGGCGTGGCGAATCTGTTCCGGCGCTTGAACGAAACGTATGCGCTGAGTCTGGCGCCAGCCATCGTGTTCGAATATCCAACCTTCGACGCGCTCAGCGACTATCTGATTGCCATGCATTCGGCCGAGTTGCGGCCGTATTACCCCGATGCGTTCGACGCTGGGCCGGCGGCCGTGCCCGACCAAGCGTCATCCGCTGCGGCCGGTGCGGGCAACGTCGCACGCGTGCCGACATCGGCAGCGGAACTGATTTCAGTAGCCGTCGTCGGCATCGCCGGCGTGTTTCCGGGCGCCGACACACCTGATGAGCTATGGCAGCAAATTCTAGCTGGCGCCGATCTCGTCTCCGAGATCCCGGCCGATCGCTGGGACTGGCGTGCGTCTCACGGTAATAGTGGCGAGCAGAGTAATACCGCGTCGGCGCGCTGGGGCGGATTCCTGCGCCACGTGGATAAATTCGACGCGTCTTTCTTTGGCATCGGCGCGCTGGAAGCGGCGCTGATGGATCCTCAACAGCGCCTGTTCCTGCAAGTCGCCTGGAACGCGATCGAGGATTCCGGCCACAAGGCGTCGGAGTTGGCCGGAACGCGTACGGGAGTGTTCGTCGGTATCGGCGGCTTCGACTACGTGGAACTGCTGCGCGACGCCGATACCGATGTCGTCGGCTATTCCGCGACCGGCATGGCCCATTGCTTGCTGCCGAACCGCTTGTCGTACCTGCTCGATTTGCGCGGCCCCAGCGAGGCGATCGACACCGCGTGCTCAAGCTCCTTGGTCGCTATTCATCGGGCCGCCGAAAGCATCGCCAGCGGTGCCTGCACCACGGCGATTGCCGGCGGCACCAATTTGCTGCTGACGCCGTCATTGCAGCTGGCCCTGGGCAGCGCCGGCATGCTCGCCGGAGATGGCCGCTGCAAGACGTTCGACCATCGAGCCGATGGCTATGTACGCGGTGAAGGTTGCGCTGCGGTGCTGCTGAAGCGGCTGGATCAGGCCATCGCCGACGGCGACACGATCTACGCCGTGGTCAAGGGCAGCGGCGTCAATCATGGCGGCCGCGCGATGTCGCTTACCGCGCCGAATCCGAACGCGCATGCTGAGTTGCTGGTCGACGTCTATCGCCGCGCAGGGGTTGATCCGGGCGCGGTCGGCATGATCGAAGCGCACGGTACCGGTACCGCGCTGGGCGACGCGGTCGAACTCAATGGTCTGAAAAAAGCGTTTCGCGAATTGGGCGCGAGCAACACGCAACCGGCGCGTTGCGCGGTCGGTTCCATCAAGACCAATATCGGCCACCTTGAAGCGGCGTCCGGTGTCGCGTCGCTGATCACGACCGTGCTCGCGATGCGGCATCGAAAGATTCCCGGCGTGTTGCACTTCGAGCAATTGAATCCGCAGATCCGCTTGGAAGACAGCCCATTCCATATCGCGCAGGTGGCACAGGACTGGAGCGCGTTCACCGACGATGCGGGCGCGCCCATGCCGCTTACGGCCGGCATCAGCTCGCTGGGTTTCGGCGGCGTCAATGCGCATCTGATCGTGCAGGAGTATCGCGCCGTGCAGGATGTAGCTGCGACCGCGCCGCACGCGCAGAAACTTGCCCGCCTCATCGTGCTGTCGGCCAAGACTTCGGAACAACTCAGCGCACGCGCGCACGATCTGCTCGTGCATCTGCAGACCGACATCGCCACGGCGCCGCTGGCGCGAATTGCCGCGACTCTGCAGGTGGGCCGCGAAAACCTGCGCGAGCGCCTGGCGTTCGTGGTCGACTCGGCTGCGGATCTCGTGGCCAAGCTGCAATCTTTCGTAGCTGGGGAAACGGTGATTGGCAGTGCCTATCGCAGTCGCGGCGAGCCGGATCCCGACAGCATAGGCCTGATCAATCGCGACGCCGATATCAAGGCGATGATTGTGTCGAAGTGGCTGTCGAGCAATGATCTTGGACCTCTGCTGGAATGGTGGACGCAAGGCGTTGCGATCGATTGGCCGGCGTTGTATGCCGGCGCGCTGCCCCCGCGCGTCAACCTGCCGACATATCCGTTTGCGCGCGAACGCCATTGGGTCGACACCGTGGCCGCCGCTGGTGAGCGGACGGGGCCGGAAGCCGTGTCGACCCCGCGCACGGCCGAGTCGCGGCTGCCACCGTCGACCGCGCGTTTGGGCGGCGTGCGGGGCGCCGCCGAATTGGCCGCGCAGTTGATCGCCGATGAACTCGCGCAGCAATTGCAGGTGCCGGCCGCGCAATTGGCCACCGACAAGAATCTGCTGGAACTGGGCGTGACGTCGCTGGGCATCGCCTCGCTGGTGCGTGAGGTGAATCGGCGCCTCGATCTGGATCTGTCGCCGAGCGTGGTCTTCGAATATCCGACGATTGCGCGGTTTGCTGCCTATCTCGGAGAAAACAGCGCGAACTCGATAGGTCTTGCGATTGATGCAGCCGCACTGCGGACGTTCGACGACGACAGCGACGACGACAGCGATAGGGCGAGTGCACTTTCGGCGAATCCAGCGGCCGAACGCCGGCGCGCAATGGCGGAGCCGCCGCAATGGCGCGAAAGCGCGAAGCAAGTGTTGGAAAGCATCGTCTGGCAGGACAGCGCGATCGGCGATGAGTACGAACGAATTACGTTCTGACGCGCGCGGGCTTGTAGGCGGGCTCGTGCGGTAAAGCGGTGACGCGACGGTGCAGGTCCGCAGCAAGCGGGTACGCACCGGCAGCTGCCGTCCATATGGAAGGACAAGCGGGCAGAGCGCGAAGTGCGGCTCCCGCAAGTTGCAAGGGATGGAGGACGAGTGGACCCGATTCAGTGCTGTTACAGCTACCTGGCGACCGCGTTGATCGCGTCCTGCTGGCGTCTGCGTATATTCGATGGCCTCGATGCGAAGCAATGGTTCGACGGCGAAACGCTGGCGCGTATGCTCGGCACGAGCACGAGCACGAGCACGAGCACGCTGCAAGCTGCGCTGCGCAGTCTGCATGCTGTGGGCTGGTTGCAGCGCCGCGACGACGGAGCCTGGTGTCTCGCGCACGCCGCGCCGCCGCCGGCGCAGATCGATGCGTTCGCTGTGCTGACTGCACAGTCGCCTTCAGCTTTGGGCGAGGGTGAGCCGGCGCTGGCTCTTGCCGCGCTGATGCAGCAATTGCCCGCGCGTGACGTCAAACAATGCGAAAGCGATTGGGAATGTTTAGCTGGTCGCGCGTTGACCGCGCTGACCGCTTTGTTACTCAGGACGCTGGATACTCGCAGCGTTTCGTCTTCGCTGAAGCGTCTGGAACCTGTTCTCGCCGCCGTGCTGTACGAGCGGCTCGTGGCGCAGGGCTGGTTGGACGGCTCCGCTGATGCACTGACTCCGGTTGCGGTCGATCTGCTCCATTCCCCGGCGATTGCCGCGTTGATCGGCTATTGGCCGGGGCTGGCTTCGCTGGATCAGACTTTGCGCGGCGACCTGGAGGCGCTGGCCGAACTGCGCACACTCAACAGTAGCGCCTGCGAACGCATGGACAGAGCGCTTGCATTCGGCGACATCGCTCGCACGGCTTTCCTCGACGATGTGCGCAGCGACGTCACTGCGTTGTTGGCCACTGCGGACGAACCATTCGGCACCATCATGGGGGAGCGCGGCGACGTGTTGTTCGCGACGGTCACGCAGGCGGCCGACGATGGAAACCTCGACGAGGCGAACGCGCAACGCGTACCGCTGCGCGCGATCGCTGTCGACGTTGCGGGTTCGCAATCGCTATACGCGCATGCTCGCGACGCGATCGTCGACGAACGTCTGCTGATGGTGCACTCCGGTTTGGATCGTGCCGATATCGCTGCGAGCGGCGTGCCGATCGACCCCGGACTCTACGTCTTGGCCGGCGAACAGCCGTTGTATCTCGCCGAGGACGGCAGCGCGCGCGCACCGATTGAAGTGCTGTCCGGCTGGCAGCACGAGCTGCAGCGCTGGGCGCGGTTGGACAGCGCAGCGCAGCTGCTGTGGCTGCAATCGCATGCGACGCCGGCCGGATCGGGCGGCGCGGTCGAGACGATCGACGGCGCCTGTGTCGAAGGTCTGGATGCGCTGAGCGGGCGCGAGACGATTACCGCGGAAGCCTTCCTGTGCCTCGCTGCACGTGCCGGCCTGTTCAACCAAGGCCACGTGCGCCGCTATCCAGCAGTATCGCGCGCGTGCAGCGCGAGCCTGCATCTGCTCGGCCGTCGTGCATATCGAATTCGCCATGCAACCGAACACGATGTCGCCCGCTTGTGCGAACTGGAATCGCTGTGCTGGCAGCATTCGCTGAGCTCCGAGGCGACGATCCGAGCGCGCATTGCGAATCATCCGCAGGGCCAGCTCGTTTTGGAACGCGAGGATCGGGTGCTCGGCGTTGTCTACAGCCAGCGCATCGATTCCGTCGAGGCGCTGACCGGCCGCAACGCGTCCAACGTCCACGAACTGCACCGCGCCGACGGCGCCATCGTGCAGTTGCTGGCGGTGAACGTCGATCCGCAGGTACAGGATCTGCGCTACGGCGATCAGCTGCTGGAATTCATGCTGCAGCGTTGCAGCCTGCTGCCCGGCGTGCGACGGGTCGTCGGCGTGACCTTGTGCAAGCAATACGACGTGAGTCTGGGCGAGCCCCTGCATGACTACATACGGCGCAGCGGCGCGGGTCGAGATCCGGTGCTCGCGTTCCATCTTCTTCACGGCGCGTCCGTCGAGCGTTTGGTTTGCGGCTATCGTCCGGACGACACGCGCAACGAAACCCACGGCGTGCTGGTGTCCTACGACATCCTCGCCCGTGCCGATGTGTTGCAGGGACGCGCGCAGCGCAACCAGGAGAATGCGCCGACCCAGACATTGAAACTGACTCGCGAAGAGGTCCTCGATTTCCTGCGCGAGCAGACCATCGCGTTGCTGGCCGACCATGCGGTGGGTTTCAGCACCGAGCGGCCGTTCATGGAAATGGGACTCGACTCCGCCGGGCTGCTGCAACTGCAGCAGTTGCTGGAAATGAAATGCGGCCAGAGTCTGCCGACGTCGTTCTTCTTCGAGTTCAACAGCGTCGCCAAAGTCGCCGCGAAGCTGGGCCGCGAAGGAGCCGCGAAAATCGCACGGCGCGATGCCGCGCCCGTGCCGTCGCCCGTGCGCAGCGCGCCAGCCGAGGCGACAATCGCCGCCGATACGGACATCGCCGTGATCGGGCTGTCCTGCCGCCTGCCGGGCGATATCGCGTCGCCGGCGGATTTGTGGAACGTGCTGGCTGCGGGTCGCTGCGTCGTCGGCGCCTACCCGCGGCATCGCGGCCGCTGGTGCGACGCGATCGAGCGGCCGGGCATAGACCAAGGCGGATTCGTCGCCGACGTCGATGCGTTCGACGCGGCTTTTTTCCGCATCTCGCCGGCCGAAGCACAGCTCATGGACCCGCAGCAGCGCCTGGTACTGCAGCTCGCGTGGTCGTGCCTGGAGGATGCGAACCTGCGTCCCGCGGACATCGCCGGCCGTCCGGTCGGCGTGTTCGTCGGTGCCAGCAACGGCGACTACAGCCGCCTGTTGCAGGATGCAGGTGTGGAAGTGGAAGCGCACTTGGGCGTAGCGAGTTCGCTCGCGGTCATCGCCAATCGCGTGTCGTATTTTTTTGATTTCAGCGGGCCCAGCCTGCTGATCGACACGGCCTGTTCGTCGTCGCTGGTCGCGCTGCATACGGCGATGCAATCGCTACGGCGCAACGAATGCAGCAGCGCGCTGGTGGCAGGCGTCAACGTGATCTGTCATCCCGATCTGTCGCTCGCCTATCACAAGGCCGGCATGCTCGCAGCCGACGGCCGCTGCAAGGTGTTCGACGCACGCGCGAACGGTTACGTGCGCGCCGAAGGTGCGGTCGTTCTGTTGATCAAGCCGCTGAGAAGCGCCATCGCTGATGGTGATCGCATTCACGCCGTCATCAAGGGTTCGGCGATCAATCACGGCGGTCTCGCCGGCGGATTGACCGTGCCCAACCCGGTCAAACAGCGCGAACTGTTGATCAGCGCCTGGGACAATGCCGGCGTACGCGCCGAGCAAATCAGCTACATCGAAGCCCATGGCACGGGTACTTCCTTGGGCGACCCGATCGAAGTGCAGGGCATTCAGTCGGCCTATGCGCAGCGCAGCGGCGCGCCTGTACGCGGCAGCTGCAGCCTGGGCTCGCTCAAGAGCAACCTCGGCCATCTGGAATCCGCTGCCGGCCTGGCGGGCGTGCTTAAGGTCATCCTGGCGATGCGGCATCGACAGCTGCCGCCGACCGTGAACTTCGACGCGCTCAATCCCAAGATCGAACTCGCCGACACGTTCTTCGTTCAAAACAGCCTTGCCGAATGGAACGCACCGGTCCGTCTGGCTGGCGTCAGCAGCTTCGGTTCCGGCGGCGCGAACGCGCACGTAGTGATCGAAGAATTCGCTCCGCCCATGCTCCCCTCCGATGACGGCACGGCGCAGCTGTTCGTGTTGTCGGCGCCGGACCGCGAGCGCTTGCGCGCCTATGCGGAGCGCGTGCTGGACTGGTGCGACGATGCCGATTTCGGCGAATTCGGCGCAGCTATCCGCAGCTGGCAGCTGGGCCGCACCGCGATGAAGTCGCGTCTCGCCTTCAATCTCACCAGCTTCGCCGACCTGAAAACAAAGCTTGCGCTGTGGCTTGCCGGCAAGGAATTGGCGCAGGCGTGGTTCAGCAACGGCAACGACAGCACGACCACTGCGATATGGCAGACCCAATCAGGCCGACGGTTGATCGATCAGGCGCTGCACGAGCGAGACCTCGATCAGCTCGGTCCGCTATGGGTTTCCGGCATCGATATCGACTGGTCGCGGCTGCATCGCGGAGAGTTGCGCGGCGTCAGTGTGCCGACCTATCCGTTTGCGCAGGAACGCTTCTGGATTCCAGCCGCCAGCCATGCGCTGAAGGACTCTGCTGCAGCAGCACAGGTACATCCGCTGCTGCATGCGAACGTATCGGATCTGAGCCGTCAGCGTTTCCGCTCCGTATTCATGGGCGACGAACCTTTCCTCGCCGATCACAGAGTGCGCTTGCGCGGCGTCGACGAACCCGTGCTGCCTGCGGTCGCCTATCTCGAAATGGCGCGCGCGGCGGTGGAACACGCCACGCCGGCTGCGGCGCGCAGCGCGGTGCTGGAACTGCGCAACAGCGTCTGGCTGTTTCCGATGATCGTGCGTGCGGCGCTGCCAGTGAGCATCGTTTTGGCGACCACGTCCGATGGCGAGATCGACTTCGAGATCGTCAGCGGAGAAGGCGAGCACCAGAACGCTCATAGTCAGGGACGTGCGGCGTACGTCACAGCAACCGCGCCGGACGCGCTGAATATGGTGCAGTTGACGGCACAGATGGATCGCGGCGAGCTCGACGCGTCCGCGGTGTACGCCGCGTTCGATGACATGGGCCTGATCTATGGCCCGGCACACCGCGCGGTGCACCGCGTATTGCGCGGCACCGATGCCTTGCTGGCGCTGCTGGAATTGCCGGACAGCGTGCGCGCAGATGCCGACCGTTTCGTGCTGCATCCCAGCTTGATGGATGGCGCGTTGCAAGCCTGCGTCGGTCTGGCCGTGGGTGCGGGCGCACCGGCACGGCTGCCTTTCGCGGTGGACACGGTGCGCATATTCGGCCGCTGCCCGACGTCGGTCTGGGCATGGGTGCGCCAAGCACCCGGCAGCAACCGCGAAGCGCCGGTCAGCCGGCTCGATATCGATCTTTGCGATACGGACGGCAACGTCTACACGCAACTGCGCGGCTTCTCCACGCGCGCGGTGGAATCCGCCCAAACCAAGCCGGCCAATGAAGCCAGCGGGATGCTGCTTGCTGCGCCGCAGTGGCACGAACTTGCGGCAAGCGGCACCAGCGGACCCTGGTCAGAACGTCTGGTGATTCTCTGCGAACTGCCTGGCGTGGCCGCCCACACGCTGCAAACGCAGCTTGCGGGCAGCCGGTGCAGCAGCTGGGACGCGATCGAGGGGAGGCATGTTGCGCAGCGCTATGGCGTGCATGCGCTGGCCTGTTTTGAACTGATCCAAGCCGCATTCACGCGTAAACCGGTCGGCCCGGTGCTGTTGCAGATCGTGTTGGGCGATCAACCTGAGCAGGCGCTGTTCGCTGGACTGTCGGCGTTGCTGAAAACGGCTCATCTGGAAAATCCGTTGTTCTGCGGACAGGTTGTGCAAAGCCACTCGGACGTCGATGTTGCGGCACTCGTTCAACAACTGCAGCGGGCGCAAGCGCATCCGGCGCAGACGTTGTTGCGCTTCGACCGCAGCGGCACGCCGCAAGGCCTGCAGTGGAACGAACAACCGGCCGGCATCGATTCGGCGCCGGTGTTCAAGGAACATGGCATCTATCTGATCACGGGCGGCCTCGGCGGCCTCGGTAGTTTGTTCGCGCGCAACATCCTCGAACAGACTGGCCATGCTCAGGTGATATTGACCGGTCGCGATGCGCCGTCGGGCGAACGTCGGAGTCGCCTCGACGAGTTGAATGCGCTTGCTCCCGGGCGCGTTCGCTATCGCGCCGTGAATCTCGATGAAGCGAGCGAAATCGATGCACTGATCGCAGCGATCGTGAGCGAGCATGGCGGCCTGCACGGCATCTTGCACAGCGCAGGCATGATCGCGGACAACTTCATAGTGCGCAAAACCGCGGCGGAGTTCCACGCGGTGCTACAACCGAAAGTCACCGCGACCGCGCATCTGGATGCGGCCAGCGCGGCGATGCATCTGGATTTCTTCGTACTGTTCTCGTCCACGGCAGGCGCGTTCGGCAACGTCGGTCAGGCCGACTACGCTGCGGCGAATGGTTTTCTTGATCAGTTCGCCGAATGGCGCAACGCGCGCGTCGATGCCGGAGAGCGGCACGGGCGCACGGCCGCAATCAACTGGCCGCTGTGGCAGGACGGCGGCATGCAACTCGATCCGGCGCTGCAGATGGAATTGGAACGCATGACGGGCATGCAGCCGTTGACCAGCGCAAACGGTCTGCTTGCCTTCCGTCGCAGCATCGCGCGGAATCATGCGCGCAGCCTCGTGATGCAGGGCGACCTGGTGATGCTGCGGCGCCAGATGAAGGGCGTGCCCGCAGCGGCGGCAATCGCTGTGGCGCCCGCATTGGCCGCGGCGACAGGCCCGGCCTTGGATCACCAGGAACTCAAGGACAAGACTCAGGATTGGCTGCGCCGGCAGTTCTCGCAGGTGCTGAAACTGTCGTCGCACCGCATCGACGCGCACGCTCCGTTGGACCAGTACGGCATCGATTCGATACTGGCGATGCGCTTGACCAACCAGCTCGAAAAAGCCTTCGGCTCGCTGTCCAAGACCTTGCTGTTCGAATACCGCAGCATTGCCGAACTCGCAGGCCATTTCCTCGATGCGCATGCAGCGGTGCTGCACGGGATGTTCGCCAAGACCGCAGCTGCCGGCGCGCCGCAAGCCGTCTCCGCCGAAGCGAAGCCGCAGGCGGCATCAAGTTCTCGTCTGCTGCCCCCGCGTGTGGCGGTAGCGGCGGCTGAGGACGCTGCGACGCCAGCCGCGGCCGAGGCGATCGCCATCGTTGGCCTCAGCGGCCGTTATCCGGAATCGCCGGATCTCGTCGCGTACTGGGACAATCTGCGCGACGGCAAGGACTGCATCGTCGAAGTGCCACTCGAGCGCTGGGACTGGCGCGAACATTTCAGTGCAGACCGCAGCGAAAATGGGCGTCACTACAGCCGCTGGGGCGGCTTCATAGAAGGTGTGGACGAGTTCGACCCGCAGTTCTTCAACATCGCACCCCGCGAAGCGAAATACATCGATCCGCAGGAGCGCCTGTTCTTGCAACACGCCTGGATGGCGGTCGAAGACGCTGGTTATTGCCGCGCCAGCTTGCGCGGCGCGACAGGCTCGATCAGCGATGTCGGCGTCTATGTCGGAGTGATGTACAGCGAATACCAATTGTTCGGCGTTGCGGCCGAAGCACAGTCGCTGCGCATGGGCTTTTCCGGCAACGTCGCGAGCATCGCCAACCGCGTGTCGTATGCGCTGGACCTGCACGGTCCCAGCATGACCCTGGACACCATGTGCTCCTCGTCGCTCACGGCGATCCACGTCGCCTGCCAGGATCTGCGTCTGGGGCGGACGCGCGTCGCAATTGCCGGCGGCGTGAATATCAGCATCCATCCGCAGAAATACCTGCTGCTCAGCGTCGGCCAGTTCATTTCCAGCGACGGCCATTGTCAGAGTTTCGGCGAAGGCGGGGACGGGTACATTCCGGGCGAGGGCGTCGGCGCGGTAGTGCTCAAGCGCTTGTCGGATGCGCAACGCGACGGCGATCATATCTACGCGATTATCCGCGGCAGTGCGCTGAGCCACGGCGGCAAGACCAACGGCT
>JBDSXV010000088.1:0-42664 GCA_039926025.1 Dokdonella sp. | reverse complement strand
ACTATCCGTGGTCCAGTTACGCCTGCAATGCCGAAGGCGCTCCCGACACCATCGTTTCTGCGCATGCCCAATTCCTCGCGCTGGGTCGCACCGATGAAGAACGCTCGGCCGCTTACCGTGCGCTCGTGCGCGAATCCATCAGCGACGAGGATCTTCAAGCGATTCGTGACTACGTACAACAGCAGCGAGCACTGGGCTCGCTGCGATTCCAGGCGTCCATCGAGGCCATGACGGGACGTTGCGCATCCGTGCGCTCACGCGGTCGGCCACCGAAGCCTCCCGCACGCGATCCCCTCAATAAATGAACCCGTCCCTATTCCGGACCGGCCCCTATTCCGGACCCCTATTCCACTCACGAACCACGAGCCTCCGGCTGTCGATTCGACGTCGTTCGCGACGGATCAGATAGAGGATCGCCTACTAGCGGCATTTCGCAGAGTACCGAGGCGTCGGCGAGAGACGTTCGTGCGCGGGATGGAAGATTTCTTCTAGCGTTTTTGGCAAGGTGCTCAGCCAGCAACCACCACACGACGTACACATCGTGCGTACGCCCACGCCAATCGATGGGTCAGTATGAGTATTCGACATCTGATGCCTATGCGATCGAGTAGCGCGATCAATCTGAGCCAGGACCAAAACAAGGTACATCGCCCCTATCACTCTTCGCAGACAACTCCGGACAACTGGCCAATATAGCTTCCGCAAACTGGAATTCTTGCGCAGCAGATTTCTTCAGCCAGAAAAGCGCACGCTGTTGATCGATATGTTTCGAGGAAGTCTTGAGCGTTTGATATGCCCTGAATTGAGATTCCGCGTCACCATTTTCCGCTCCAATCAGTGCCCAGTATTTTGTTTTTACACTGTCGTGAATACCGCGCATCCAATACCAATTGACGAGCTTATTCGCGGCCTGTGAAGAACCTGCCATTGCCTCTTCGGAGTATTTCGCTACTTGCTCGTTGGAGAGCCAATAGCTTGTCGTAGCAAACGACTCAGTATTTGAATTGGCTCTGGCGATCGTTGACACGCCTATCGTCAGAAATAGAACTGCGACAAGCGAACGTGCGTTCATCGCGCGAGTTTTTGCATGTTCGAACGACATAACTTTTCCACATTTGCAGGAATTTTGCTTTCTACTCGCCACCAGCTGCTCGGCACCTGGCGTTCTCCAATCTACCTGTGGATTCCCTGGCGTAGCGTAATATTCACCGGTTTTTTTAATTCCGACGCCCCAGTCATTCGGGGCATCCACATGCTTGCCAGTGTTCTGGTCGCTTGAAAGATCCTGTCCAATTGGATTGCCACGTCCGGCCGTCTTCCTGTGTTACATGCCAAAAGTCAGCGATTTGAGGGGACGGGGGTCGCTAAACGCTGCCGTCCTCAGGCGATGCGCTTCGCGACCTTCCGCTCGGCTGGCAGTTCATCGTTTGGTTCAACGGGCAACCAAGCATCTCTCGTTTGACTCCCGTCCCCTTAGATTGATCTACCCATGCACACTCAAGGCGCATCCTGCAACGTAACCCGCGCATTCACGAGCCCTACCCCATCGGCCCGATCCGCAGAAAAATCGTTCGCTTCGATGCCGTAGGTTTTGCTCAGGCTTTCGATCCAACCCACCAGCGCGTCGAAATTCGCGGCTTCAAAACTCACGCGCACGCCATGCGTACCGACCGGCTCGACGCGCTTGAGTGCGCTTTCAAGTCCACCGCTGCGTGCCGTTGCATCAGCGAGCGCGAGCAGGGATTTTCCTTCACGATCGGCGCGCGAACGCGTGCCGGTTGCGCGGAGCGTTTCGATTTCGGCGGCGCCAGTGCGCACGTAGGCGAGATCGTGGCGCTGGTTTTCGACGTTGCGTTCCAACTCTGCGCGCTTGGTTGCGAGCGGATGCCAGATGAGTGCCCAGCCGAGCAGCAGCACAACGATCGGTGCGCCTAGCGAGAGCATGCGTCGCTCGCTCGGTGCGAGGCCCTGCCACCATGCGGCGATCATGGCGTCCCTCCGCTGCTCTTGATGGATTTGCCGTCGGCAGGATTGCTGATGCGGATGTGCCCATCGACGCCTTCGCCGGAGGGGTTGGCGGCGGTGACGACGGCCTGCACACCGGGCACGGTCATCAGCCGTTCGCGCACGCTGTCGAGCACGCCGATATCCGGGGCGAGCAACGCGAGTTCGAACACGCCGTTGCGGTATTCCATGCCGCGCGTCTGAATGCGCGTGGTGCCGCCGAGCACGGGTGCGATCTGTGCGAGCACCTTGAGCAGGCCGGTTGATTCGGTACCGCCGCGCAGGCGATCAAGGCGGCCACGCATGAGATCGGCGGGGCTGAGTCGCGCGAGTTGCGCGGCATCGATATCCGGAAATGCACCGTGCACCGCCTCCTGCGCGAGCGTGTCCATGCGTGCCGACATGCGTGACAGGCGCAGCACATCGAAGCCGAGGTTCGCGACGCCAAGCACGACGGCAGCCACCGCGAGCATTGCAGCGATGCGCCACCAGCGCGCACCGCGCGCGTGACGATGTCCGGTTGCGAACTCGCCATCAAGCAGGTTGAGCGGCGGCTGCGCGAAAGCGGACCCGAGCCATGCGAGCGCATCGCGTTGGCGCTCGCGATAGGCGGCGATCGGCAGTGGCAGGGCAAGCGCGGGAGCATTGCGGAAATCGTGCACGGTCAACGGCGCAATCAATCCGTCCGCATTCGCCTGTTCGAGCCAATGCGGCAACTCGCGCAACGAACACGCGAACGCAGACCATGCGGACAGACGCCCGATCGCGCGCGCATCCTCGATCATCACGTGGGCGCCGCTGGCGGGTGCCGACAACGCGAGCGATTCGGGCATCAGCACATCAGGCTGGATGCCAGCTTCGGCCAGACGCGCGAGCCAGGCGCGCATCTTTTCCTTCGCGACGACGGCGGCACCGAAGGTATCGGCGCTGCCTGGCGCTGCGGCGAAGTGTTGCTCCTCGATGGAACCGAGCAACTGCTCCTCGACCGCGTACGGCAGTGCCTGCAGCAATTGTGCGCGCGTGCGCGCACTGAGCTTGACCTCGGTCAGCAACACGTCTTCCGCGGGCACCAGCACCACGATCTCGCCGCTGTCCGCCAGCACCGAAGCAGGCGGCGTACCTGCCTCCGATGCAGCTGGCGAACGCGCGCCTGCCGACTGGCGCAGCCAGGTCAGGCTGCCATCGGAAGCAAGGCGCAACAGCAGGCGATCGGGCATGGGATGTCAGCGCGGGGAGACGGCGGGATTGTAGACGAGATCGCAGTAGACGAGATCGCAGCGCCGAGTATCGCAGCGCAGCCGTAAAAGGTTTCGCGCGCGCTTCATTTGGGCGTGACCGTTTTCGCCGGCGCGGCTTCAATCGGTGCCGGTGCAATCAAGGCGTCGTCGCTGCCACGGCTGCGTTCGATCACGCCGATCGAACGATCGACTTGTTCGATAAGGCTGTAGAAGGTGAACGGAACGTCGTCGAGCACGATGTCGCCGCGGGCGAGGAAGAACCTGCTGTTGACGTCGAGGAGCGATACGAGGCCCAGGATCGAGGGATCACTCGCGCTGGTTGCGAATGCTGCCGGATCTGCGAAATTGGCCTGACCGTTGTTCCAGAGTTGCTCAGCCTTTGCTTGAGTAAGCGTGCTGCTAAGGCTCTGCAGCACCGGCACGCTCGCGGTATTCACATTGATTTTCGTGCCCGCCGGCAGCGCACACAGATACGGCGCGAGCTTGGCGTACACGTCGCCATCGAAACCGCGCACGAGCCGCAGTTCGGAGACATGCGCGAACGCGCGATGCGCGGGGCGGTACGGGACCGGCTGGGCAAGATAAATGTTGTCGTCACCCGCGTTGGACGTCGCCGAAAGCCAGTCCCGCACGGCGTTCGGCAGCGCCGGATCGATGACGCCACGTGCCTTGAGCAGGTTCGCGAACAACGGCACCCATTTCGACGGATTGCCACCATTGCTGGCCATGTTGTTGAGATTGAAGCAGCCGTTCATGTCGCGCATCGTTGCGCTGATGATGCCGCCAGGTACCGGCTGCGGCGGCAGCGGCAAGGCCCACGGGCTCAGGTTGGTGTCTGCACCCTGTCCGGCTGTCGTCAACAGAATTTGCGCCGCGTAGATCTCCAACCCCTGCGCATACGCTTCGGCCTGTTCTGAGCGCAGCACGTTGCGTGTGCGCGCGAGCGCGAGTTCGCCGCGATCAAGCAACGCGGCGATCAGGATCACCGCAAGCGCAACGACGAGCAATGCGACGAGCAATGCCACGCCACGCTGGCGCTGGGGCCGTGCGTTCATCGCGCGGCTGCCGATGGCGAGCCCTGCGTCGGGCGCGTGTTGTGCGATGGCGGTTCGATGTCGCCGCCCGTGGCCGATGGGTGTGCAGACGTTGGCAACGCAGAAGGCAACTCGACAACGCGGCGGATTTCGCCCATGTCACTCAGCAGAAAACGGAATTCAATCGCGCGCGGCATCACCAGCAGGTCCAACGGCTGGACGGCCGGCCATGTCTCGTGCCACACGAGATCGTCACCGAAATAGCGCAGCCTCACGTCGCTGATGCGATCGAGCAGCTCGCTCGTTGCCGGCGCCGTATTGGGTGCACGATCGAGCACGGCATAGCGTCCACGACGCAGTTTTCCGCTGTCCAGTCCGTAGACGACGCGTTCGAGATTGCTGCGCGGTTCAGCGCGCGGGTTGGCGAATCCGAGCCGCGTGAATTCGATGCTGTCGGGATTGCCGATCAAGGCCGGCAACGGTTTGTTGTCGTTGCCCATCACCGGCCGCGCGACCGCCTGGCGCAGGTCGCGCTCGAAGGCAGATACCGACCGTGTGATGGCCGCGAAGCGATCCTGTTGCACGGCGAGTGCACCGCGCGTGCGCGCGATCGCCGCGAGTCCACCGTAAGCGGCTGCAGCGAGTGCAGCGAACACGACGAGCGCGACCAGCAGTTCGATCAGGGTGAAGCCTGATGAGAGCCGGGAATCGGGATTTGGGATGACCAGCCTTCGGCTGTTGTGAAGCGTTCTGGATTCGAGCGAGCAGCAGTGCTGCGTCCTCAGCATCAATGTCCGATGCGACCATGCATGCAGGCAGTTCGGACCCGACGGCGCTTTGCCGAATCCCGAATTCCGAATCCCGAATCCCGGCTTCATCGCGGCAACGCCGTGCCAGCAAAGCCGCTCAGCGCCGCCGAGGGCTCGTTCGACTCACCGAGAAAGACGCTGATCTCGATACGCCGGATTTCGGCGTTCGGCGTCGGCTGCACGTCGCGCGTCCAGTGCCAGTCGCGACCGGCCAGCTGCATGCGTCCGTCGCTGCGGCCGGTCGGTGGAAACGACGTCGCCAATCGCGTTTCCGCTAGTACGTTCGCGCCGACCCAGCCGGCCAGCGTGCGTTCGCGCAAGCCGTCGAAACTCTGCACCTGCACGCTCGCCGCACGCGTCAGCGCGAGCAAGGCGATGGCGACGACGGCGAGCGCGATCAGCACTTCGATAAGGGTGAATCCATGCGTGCGCAGTCCACGCATCATGGCGTTGCCTCAATGCGTTTGATCTTTACCACACCATCGTCCGCGCCTTCGATGCGATAACGCGCCGCTGCATCGCCCAGCGCAAGCGTCACGTCAAACGGCGTCAGCTCACCTGACGAAAAGCAGACCAGCTGCGGCGATTCGCGCCCAGGTATCGAAAGCTGAAGGGGTCGGCCAGCGCGCGTCAATTCGACATGCAGGCCGCGCGGCCAGCTGCGTGCACGCAATTCACCGTCCTGGCCAAATGCACGCCACTCATCGCGATCCAGACGACTGAAGGTGTAGCCGTCCGCGGCGATGCTGATGCCGATCTCGCGCCCGCTGAGTTCAGCCTGGTTGCAGGCGTGGCCGACCAGCGCCTGGAAGCGATCGGATGCGTTGGAAAGTTCGCGTTCGGTGCTGCCACCAATCGAAATCACGAGAGCGGCGGCAAGGACGCCGATGATCACGACGACAACGAGCAGCTCGATCAGGGTGAAGCCATTTTGCCCCCTCGCCCCCAACGTATTCGTGTTGGGGGAGAGGGTTGGGGTGAGGGGGACGAAGTCGGCTTCAGCCGACTGGGCTTGGCGCGAAGATAGCGCCCTGCCCCTCACCCTGCCCTCTCCCCAAACGATGGAGCCGTTCGGGGAGAGGGTTCTGAAATCATTGCTCCCAGTTGCCGACATCCGCGGCCTCGCCGTCGCCGCCGGGTTTGTTGTCGGCGCCGTAGCTGTAGACATCGATCTCGCCGTGCTGGCCCGGGCGCTGATAGAGGTAGGGCTTGCCCCACGGATCCTTCGCCACACGGTCGAGGTAGGGGCCTTTCCAGTTCGGCGCATCCGGCTGGCTGGCCGGCTTGGTCACCAGCGCATCGAGGCCCTGCTCGTTGCTCGGATAGGCGAAGTTGTCCAGCTTGTACAGGCTGAGCGCCGTGACGATGCCCTGGATGTCTTGCTTCGCACGCGTCACGCGCGCTTCGCCGGGGCGTTCCATCACGCGCGGCACCACGATCGCGGCGAGGATGCCGAGGATCACGACGACAACAAGGATCTCGATCAGGGTGAATCCGCGGGAAAGCCGGGAATCGGGAGTCGGGAGTCGGGACTGGGGAGAGCAGCGCATGACGGGGCTTGTGTGGAAGCGGGACTGACCCGGATCATAGCAGCCATGTCCGCCTCCTATTCCGAACATCTCGCCGCGCGCGATCTCGCCGTGGTCTGGCATCCGTGCACGCAGATGCACGACCACGAAACGCTGCCGATGCTGCCGATCGCGAGCGCCGAAGGCGCGTGGCTGACCGGGCACGATGGCCGTCGCTACCTCGACGCAGTCAGTTCCTGGTGGACCTGCCTGCTCGGCCATCGCCATCCACGCATCGTCGCGGCACTGAAGGACCAGCTTGACCGCCTCGACCACGTGATGCTCGCCGGCTTCACCCATGAGCCAGCAATCGAGCTTGCGGAGGAACTCGTGCGCATTGCGCCGAGAAAAATCCTCCCTGCTTCCGCGCAGCGGGGAGACTCTCTCGAAGCAGCGCACCGCGATGGCGAACAAACATTGAAGCGCGTCTTTTATGCGGACAACGGATCGAGCGCGGTCGAAGTCGCACTCAAGCTGAGCTTCCACTACTGGCGCAACCTCGGTCGTGGTGAACGCACGCGCTTCATCGCGCTGACGGGCGGCTATCACGGCGAAACGCTGGGCGCGTTGTCCGTCACCGATGTCGCCTTGTATCGCGAAACCTATGCGCCGCTGCTGCTGGCGCCAATCTTCGCGCCGTCGCCGGATGCGTACGAACGCGAGCCTGGAGAAAGCGCAGCGGACTGCGCGCAGCGCCGCCTCGGCGAGCTGCGCGCGATTCTCGAACGCGACGCCGGCGAAGTCTGCGCGATCATCATCGAGCCCCTGGTGCAATGCGCGGGCGGCATGCGCATGCATGACGCGAGCTATCTCCGCGGCGTGCGCGCACTCTGCGACGAATTCGACATCCACCTCATCGCCGACGAAATCGCGGTCGGCTTCGGTCGCACCGGTACATTGTTCGCGTGCGAGCAGGGAAACATCGCGCCGGATTTCCTGTGCCTGTCGAAAGGACTCACTGGCGGCACGCTGCCGCTCTCTGCCGTACTCACGACGGATCAGGTGTATTCCGCGTTCTATGCGGAGTACGCGGCCGGCAAGGCTTTCCTGCACTCGCACAGTTACACAGGCAATCCGCTCGCCTGCCGCGCCGCGCTCGCGACGTTGTCGGTATTGCGCGACGAACCGGTGCTCGAACGCAACCGCCAACTCGCCGCGCATCTCGCGGCAAGACTGGCTCCGCTCGTTGATCACCCGCACGTTGCCGACGTGCGCCAGACCGGCATGATCGCCGCGATCGAACTGGTGCGCGACAAGGCAACGCGAGCCCCCTTCCCCGCTGCCGAACGTCGCGGCTTGCGCGTATACCGGCATGGCCTCGAACGCGGCGCGGTGCTGCGACCACTCGGCAATGTCGTCTATTTCATGCCACCGTATTGCATCACGCCGGAGGAGATCGATTTCATGGTCGATGTGGCGGTCGAAGGCATTGCCGCAGCGACGACGTGAAACGCGCGGACCCACGCGTATCGCACAGGCCGGCGCTGTTGCTACCAGGAAAGATGCTGCGGAGACGTTGCGCGCCCGTGGCTCGGCGCGACTTTGCTCGCCGGTGGATTTCGGCATCAGACGCCGCCAGCGTCTACGGACATCATACGACGGGCGCTGAACGGCCGTCCATCGCAGGCGCGGTTTTTCGCGAAGCGGCTGCTAAGGTTTGCGTGCTGGAAAACCAGCGTTTTTGAAACCTTGGGAGATCGCGTTTGAACGAAGCCGATAAGCGCTCAAAGCAGCCGCATGTGCGTGCAGCCAGCATCCACGGGACATGGAACGGCACGATCCAGTTCGGCGAGGTGCCGATTCCGATCGTGCTGCGTTGCCACCACAGCGATAGCCAACTCACAGCGACTTCCGATTTCCCGCAGCAGCAACGAATCGGCATTGTCGTTCGCGAATTGTCGTTCGAGCAGGGAACGCTTCGCTTCACCACGCGCTCGTTCGGCGACTACGCCGGAGAGCTGTCCAGCGACGGATCGAGCATCGTCGGCGCGTTCTCGCAAGAGGAGAAGCGCCATCCACTGACCCTGCTCGCAGGTGAGATCGAACAGGCAAAGCCCGCGCGACCGCAGACGCCACAGCCTCCATTTGGCTACGCCATCGAACACGTGCAAATCGACAACCTGGCCGCCGGTTGCACGCTTGCCGGGACACTGACGATCCCGACCGATCACATGCCGCGCGCGGTCGCGCTGTTGATCACCGGCTCCGGCGCAATGGACCGTGACGAAACCGTATTCGGGCACAAGCCGTTCTGGATACTCGCCGACCATCTGAGTCGGCACGGGTACGCGGTGCTGCGACTGGACAATCGCGGTGTCGGCGAGTCCAGCGGTGATCGCTCGACGATCACGCTCGCCGATGAAGCGGATGACATGGCGACGGCCGTGGAATACCTGAAGCATCGTCGCGATCTGCAGTGCGCGCCGATCGGCCTGATCGGCCACAGCATGGGCGCGCTGACCGGCATGACGCTGGCGGCGCAGCGAACGGACATCGCGTTCCTCGTGTCGATGGCAGGGCCAGCCTTCACACTTGGCGAGGTGTTTGCGCAACGCGAATGCGAAGGGTTGGAGAAGTCGGGCAAGGACGCCGATGCGATCACCGCGCATCGCCAATTCACGCGCGCGCTGTACGCGCGATTGCGCGACTTGCCCGCCGCCGAACTCATTGATGCGGCGCAGGTGGCCACGCTCGCTGCGCGCTTCGGCGCGACGCAGACCGCATTTGCGAAAGACAGCGAGGAGTGGATCACCCGCTTCAATCAGGCGTGGTTCCGCTCGGCGGTGTGCGCCGAACCCGCCACCCATCTTGATCAAATCACGGCGCCGTTCCTGGCGATCAACGGCAGCGTCGATGTGCAGGTCCCCGCCATCCCGAATCTTGCGGCGATGAATACGCGGCTTTCGGACGCGGGTCACTCTGATTTCGACACGAGGGAACTCGCCGGCCTCAATCACTTGTTCCAGACCTGCACGACCGGTGCGGTGTACCTGTATCCGGTCATCGAGGAAACGTTTGCACCGTCCGAGCTCGAAATCATTCGTGCATGGCTGGACGCACGGTTTCCCGCGCGCAGTCCATAAACGCCGACTACCGGTCGGCCGTGCGACGCGCTACTGTCTGCGCTCACCGGACCTGCGACGCACGTCGAGCTCGGGTCCGCACACCTTGTCCGCGCCAACGAGACACCCATGCGCATACCCCGCATCCACGTGCCGCTGCCGCTCAAGCCCGGCCAACTTGTCGATCTGCCAATGCAGGCTGGCGAGCACCTCGCGCGCGTGCTCAGGCTCGAGCACGGACATCCCGTGCGCCTGTTCAATGGCGAAGGCGGTGAATTCACCGGCGAACTCGTGACGCTTGCGAAGCGCCTGGTGACAGCACGCGTGCTCAACGCGATTCCGGCATCCGATCGCGAGAGCCCGTTGCGCATCACGCTCGGCCAGGGCATCGCGCGTGGCGACAAGATGGACTGGATCCTGCAGAAGGCAACCGAGCTCGGCGTCTCGCGCATCGTGCCGCTGATCACCGATCGCACCGAAGTGAAGCTCGATGCGGAACGCGCCGAACGCCGCCTCACGCACTGGCACGCGGTGCTGGTTTCCGCCTGCGAGCAGTGCGGACGCAACCGCCTGCCGGACCTCGCCGAACCGGTGAAGCTTGCCGACTGGGCTGCAGCGCTGGGCGGCGAGGCCGGATTGCGCCTCGCGCTCGATCCGGTCGGTGACGCGAGTGCGCGCGACCTGCTGCCTGGCGCGCAGGCCACCCTCGCCGTCGGACCAGAAGGCGGGTTGTCCAGTCATGATCTCGCAGCTCTGCAACAGGCCGGTTTCCGCGGCCTTCGGCTCGGCCCGCGCATCCTGCGAACCGAGACCGCGGGGCTTGCGGCGCTGGCCGTTCTTCAGGCTTTCCACGGCGATCTTTGACGCGTATCGGCAGGCGAGTGCGTGCCCGCTGGAGCGCGTGTTGCGACGTGCCTGAGCGTGAGGCAGGTCCGCTCGTCAGCCTTCGAACCGGCCTCTCCGCGCGAAACCTGCCTCACACCGTCGCCCCTTGATGACGCGCGTCGCGTCAGCCGCGGTCACCGTCATTCGAACCCGTTCGCGAAAATGCGATCGAACGTCGCGGCTGGATCGGTCCAGAGTCCGTAGCCGTTCGACGCCGCACGAACCACCTGCCGGGTCCCGCTGGCCAAGTTGAAGCTGCTCAGGCGCATCGGTCCGATCGTTGCCGCGTCACGATCCAGCACAAACAAGGCGCGCGCCGCGCCACTGCCATCGATCGTCGCCGGTCCGCCCGCGACGTAACAGCATTCGGAGGGGGCACTGCCGATCGACGACAGCGTGGCCGCGCTACCCGGCGCGGAATACGTGATCTGGACCAGACGCGTGAACGCCACAACGCCGTGTGCGAGCCCGTACAGATTGCCGTTCTGGCTATCGATGGCGAGTGCGATCAGGCTGTCGCCCGTGATCGGATAAGCGTCCGGACCGGGCGCGCCTCCGCCCAGGTTGAAACGCAGCAACTGATCCTGCGTGTCACCGTTGCGACGACCGACCATGAACAGCTCCTGCGAGCTTGCACGCCACGCCGCGATGCCCGCGGAAAAACGGCAGCAACCCGCGTTGGCATTGACATAGGTCGGCAGACCGATCGACGTGCCATTGCTGGTCGATACGGTGAACACCTGTGGGACGACCGTCGCGGGATCGGATGCGTCGGTGACGACGCCGACGATACGCGCGGCGGTTGGATCAAATGCCAGGGCGGTGAAATAGCGGCCGCTCGGTGCAACCAGCGAGCCCGATGGCAGGGGCGAGCTTCCGTAACGGAAGAAAAGAACGGCAGCCGGTGCGCCTGCTCCAGGGCCAAGCGGATCGGTATTCGCGACCACATACACGAGATCGTGTGCGGCATCCGCAGCGATGAGGCCCGTTCCGACGAGCAGCCGGCCTTGCGGGCTGGTCAGGGCCGTGACCGTGGAATCGCCTGCTGCCGCATCGCGGACGACGGCCGTCGTGTCGGTCTGGTAAGACAGCGTCAGCACACGTGCCGGTGCGGATGCGGCAACCAGTACGCCGAATGTGCAGGCCAAGGTGAGGTACAGAGGAGTCAATCGCGACATGGCGTACTCCTCACTGATGGTCGCGGCGGACGAGATCCTCGAGTTCGCGCAAGCGCGTTTCCAAACCTTCGATGCGCTGATCACGCACGTGTATTTCCTGTTGCAAGGCCTTGACGGAAGCGAGCGCGACGCCTGCGAGATCGTTGGGTGCCACGAAGTGGTCGCTCGCGCCGAGACCGAACGCATCATGGAAATCCTCGGCGACAGGCCCGAGGTGGCGATCGTGCGCATCCGCGCCGCGGTAGTTCCAGCTGCTGATTGGCAGCGCCTCCAGTTTCGCGAGCACGCCCTGGCCATCGATCGGAACGAAGTTCTCCTTCGCGGTGCGGCTGGACAGCTGCGAAATCGTGCCATGCACGAGCATGTCGCCGACGACGTCGAGTTTTGCCCCGGGCGAAGCCGTGCCGATGCCTACGTTGCCGCTCGCCGCGATGTCGATGCTCGATGTCGGCGCGCCAGGACGAATGCGGAATGGCAGCCGCGAGCCACCGGTCACGTCGCGCACGAAGAAATTCGCCTCGTTGCCGGCGACGTCCCAGGTTTGCGGCGTGAATCCGCTGCTGTTGCTTTGTTCAAGGCGGATCGCCGGCGTGTCGCCGGTGACGAAGTGCAGATCCAGGAGCGGATTGTTCGTTCGCAGACCGACCTTGCCATTGCTGGCGACGAACAATGCGTCGCTCGGCGCGCTGCCGAGTACCGTGAACGGAACCGTTGCCGCCGTAATGTCCTCGATCGAGAATTTTTCCAGTCCGCCGCTCGCGCTGTCATTTGCCGTCAACTGCCAGTTGTGGTTGGCGAAGCCCACTGAAGTCGAGGTGTCGAGAAAATTGATGCGGGTGTTGTTTGACTTCAAGCGCAGCGTGTCGAAACCAAAGGCCTCGTTGTTGACGCAGTCGAGCCCGACGCACGCCGACCCCTGCACGATGATGTCGTCGGGAGTAACCACGTCGTTCGGCGCTGGCGTGGCTGCGACATCGAGGCGCGGCGTTCCCGCCTTGTCGGTGACAGTGGATCCACCGACGCGCGGCGCGGCCGCGGCGGGATGCGATCCTGCTGCACGGCCATCAGTCCCATCTGGCGCCGCAAGCGCGGACATGGAGGCGAACAGGAGTAACGAAAGGACGGCAAGCGGACGACGGTGCAATGCAGACGACATGATGAACTCCCGATTCGTGATGGGCTGCAAGGCGCCGCACACCCGCTTCCCCGGCGAACGTGGGCGGCAACAGGGCGCAGGGATCCCGCGCCCCTCAAAGATAGCGCGAATCGATCGGCGACACCGCTTCCGACGAGATCGCGCCGTACCGGAGCGCGGTCACGCTTCGATCACGTTGCGAAAACTGGTCAACGCATCACTCACTCATCGAAGCCATTGGCAAAGAGGCTCTGGGTGACCGTGACCTGGGCGAAGTTGTCGAGGATGTCCTGCTCGCTGAGGCCCAGAGGTCCCCACGTCCTTGCGTACATCCCCGGGTAGACGGAATGATCGAGCACGCGCACCTGCCCAGTGATGTCGACGGAGCCGCCCGGCGCGATATCGAAAGTCGCACTGACATTGCCGGTGCGCGTATCGAGCACGCAGTTGGAGCCCGAACAATTCAACGAAGTGACGCCGCCCTGCCATGGCACCAGAGCGAACATGTGTGCCGCGCTGAGCGGGACATCGCCGCTGTACGACGCGGTAAGATGAAAACCTAGCGTCTCGCCAGCCTGTACGGATGCATGATCGAGGCTGAGCGCGACGGCGAGATTTCCGTGAGCCGAAACACTCGTGTCGAGCAATGCGATACCAGAGGTCGCCGGCGTCGACGATCGCGAACCGAGCGTGCTGACGAGCATCCGGTCTGCCAGCGGCGCGCCCAGGGGTTCCGGATAGGACGATGTCAGTGCGCCGGGATCAAATCCATAAATCGCCTGCTTGCCGAGGAGACTTGCCGCGTTGAAATCGAACGTCGAAAGAAAGCGGATCGACCCACGGCTCAGATTGAAGCCTTGGTAGAGATAAACGCGCAACGCGCCATCAGCGTCTTTCCACAGGTTGGTGAGAATGCCAAGAAGTGTGGAACTACCGGATCCGGGCGTGAAGCTTTCGACGAGGCCACTTCCGTCGTTGTGGTAGCGCCTCAGCGAAGGGGCGAAACCCAACTCGCCGGAGGTCAGAAGGTCGCCGTTGCTCTGAAGCAGTTCCTGACCGGAAAAACTGCACTGCGATGCGGCACAGCTGGGTCGTACGGCATTGCTTGCCCACGACGTCGCACCCGTGTCGACGTCGAGCGCGGCCCAATCGACGGAGCCCGAAGTTCCAGCGAACACCACCTCGCGGCCGGCATCGATCGGATACGTGCGGTCGCCTATACCGGCGCCCACGTCATGAAACTGGGTCGACGCCCATTGCACCGATCCGTCCGTTCCCGAAATTCGGCGGAGCGTATCCTGCGACCCTGCAAGGAACGGCGCATGCAGCAGGACGTCCGACCCCACCAGCGAAAAAGCCTGCGGAAAGATCTGGAGGAAGAGATCGGTCGCTCCACCATCGGTGTCCTGTCGCCAGAGCACCGCCCCCGTATTCGCGTCGAGTTTGTACAGGGTCCGCATCGCCCGGACTTCGGTTACACCTTGCGAACCGGTGCTGGAGACAAGCTCGCCAACTGCTTCGAATACATTGCCGCCCGGATCGAAACACGGGCGCGGAGATCCAGGCGCAGCGCTCGCCCGGATCGTAAAGCACGACGTGCCACCGCTCCTGCCCCGTCGCTTTCTCATGCACCGCGACACGCACCGCGCCAGCGGCCGCCTCGCACGAATTGGAAGCGTATGAACCGACCGCTGTAGCAATCGCGGAACCCGCTACAGCGAGTTGTGGCGAAGTCAATGACCAGGAGATCGAGCTGGACGCTTCAAAGGGATTTGCAATGCCCCACAGTTCAGCGCCTGTTGCGGCGTTCACTCGGCGCAGATGCAACTCGGAATGGTCGGACTGCAGAATCATTCCGGCACTGACGACATTCCCCTCGGGATCGAGTGCACTCGTTGCATCGATGCCTTGGGTGATCGCAGGCATCGGGATATTCGTGAACGCCCCGCTCTGAAGGTCGATGCGCTCGAGCGAGCTGGCGTACGCAACATTCGACGTTCGGGCGACGCCGATAAACGATGTGCCGTCGGAGCCTCCAAAACCATGCCACCTGAGACCTGCGCTCGACTGCGTCCAGGCGACCGCGCCGGTGGCAAGATCGAATTTTGCGAAACTCGAACCGGTTTCGACGATGATCGATCCGTCGACGATATCCGCCGTGAACGTGGCTCCGCCATCCGCGAGAGGTTGGCTCCAGCGATCCTGGCCCGTGGTCCCATCGATGCGGCGCACGGTGTCCGCAGACAGCACGACAGGCTCGGGCAGATTGCCGTCGCTCATCAGGGTTTTTGCGTTTGCTGCAACGGAATTCGTCCACAGCAACGACCCGCCCACAGCGTCCAGCGCGCGCACATCGGTCGACGTGCGAATGTAGACGTTCCCGCCGCCGACGCCGAGCAGCGAACCGCCTCCGGCGAGCGCTGTATCGATGCTCCATTGGCTGACGCCATTTGTGTCGATCTTGAAGGTACGAAATCCGCCTATGAGTCCGTTTTCCTCACTCCTGGTTGCCACCGTCACGTAAAGATTGCCCTGGCCATCAGAGGCCAGACCGCCGTCGCAAATGGAATAGAGGTTTGTATCGAACAACCGCTCCCATATGACGCCACCATTCGTTGCATCAAGCAGGGTGAAGCGTGAGCAACCCAGACTCGCCACGCGACCGGAGCCGGCAGTGGCGAGCCACCCCGTTGGTACAATGCGCTCCCATGCCATCGTTCCATCGGGGTTCTGTCGGACGACCTTGTCCTCGTACTCACCGTCGTCCGGATAGCCCAGCGCAGCATAGGCACTGCCGTCCGACTCCACTCGGATTGCATGGGCACCCCGGTTGCTGGCGTCACCGCCTGCGTGATTGGAGACCCAGCGCAGTACGCCGACGGGCGAGATCCGGGACGAATTGATAGCCCAAGCTCTGCATGCCCGCCAACGTCGGCGACCACAAGACAATCACGTCGCCATCGGAACCGAATCCGAACGACGTCCAGGGCTTGCAGTGGTAGTCGACTGAATTTGCGCCGTCAAACAGCGGCGGCGTCGCCTGCACGAGCCACTCGTTGTGCCAGATTTCGTCGGCGCGCGCTTGGCGTGCCGCAAGACAGGACATCACTGCGGCAAGGATGGCGAAGCAGCAGATCGAGACTCGGTGTCGCATCAAATTTTTCCTGTTCGATTGCCACGAAAAAGCCCGCGTCGCTCATGAGGGCAATCCTGTCATGAGCGAAATCGCGGGCCTTGGGAATTCGCAGCGAACGCTACTTGAAAATGTCCTTGTTCTTCGCGTAGGTCAGCGCCTGCTGGCGCGTGACCAGACCGCGCTTGACCATGTCCTGCAGACACTGGTCGAGGGTCTGCATGCCGTACTGGCTGCCGGTCTGGATCGCGGAGTACATCTGCGCGACCTTGTCTTCACGGATCAGGTTGCGGATTGCCGGCATGCCGACCATGATTTCGTGCGCGGCGGTACGGCCACCACCGACCTTCTTCAGCAGCGACTGCGATATCACCGCGCGCAGAGATTCCGACAACATGGATCGCACCATCGGCTTTTCGCCAGCCGGGAACACGTCGATGATGCGGTCGATCGTCTTCGCGGCGGAACTCGTGTGCAGGGTCGCGAACACCAGATGTCCGGTTTCCGCGGCAGTGAGCGCGAGGCGAATGGTTTCCAGATCGCGCAGCTCGCCGACGAGGATGTAGTCGGGATCTTCGCGCAGCGCCGAGCGCAACGCCTCATTGAATCCGTGCGTGTCGCGGTGAACTTCGCGCTGGTTGATCAGGCATTTCTGCGAGGTGTGCACGAATTCAATCGGATCCTCGACCGAGAGGATGTGGCCGTATTCGTTCTTGTTGACGTGGTCGACCATCGCCGCGAGCGTGGTCGACTTGCCGGAGCCGGTCGGACCAGTCACCAGGATCAGTCCCTGCGGCTGGTCGATCAGTTCCTTGAAGATACGCGGGCAACCGAGGTCTTCCAGGGTGAGCACTTCGGACGGAATCGTACGGAACACGGCGCCGGCACCGCGGTTCTGGTTGAACGCGTTGACGCGGAAGCGCGCCAGCGAGGGAATTTCAAACGAGAAGTCGACCTCGAGGAATTCCTCGTAGTCGCGGCGCTGCTTGTCCGACATGATGTCGTAAATCAGCGAGTGGATCTGTTTATGTTCGAGCGCCGGGATGTTGATGCGGCGTACGTCGCCATCGACACGGATCATCGGCGGCAGACCCGCAGACAGATGCAGGTCGGACGCCTTGTTCTTGACCGAAAAAGCCAGCAGTTCGGCAATATCCATACGATCCCCCGATAAACGCGCGGCCCACGCCGCGCCTGAAGTATAGCTTGCAGTTCTTCGATTACTGCAATGTGCATCTGCCGCACAAACTGCGCGCATCCGCAATCCTCGCAGAAGGCGCGTTGGCGGTCGTTTGCCGCACCATTGGCGCACAATCGCGCTCAAAAACGGTCACCTGCAGCCACGAGAACCCTCAAGGGCTGGGCTGGACCCGCTTCGATGCGTGAACAGCGGAAAGATCGTAGAGCACAAAGCCGAGATCGTCGATCAGGCGCACGTTCTGTGTGGTGTCGAGTTGCCTTGCAGCCTCGGCGACAGCCGGCTCAATGCGTTCGTGACCGACAGCGGCAGCGGGCTTGGGCAAAATCACGTAGTCGATACGATGATCCAACAAATAACGCAGAAAAGTATCCGCGTCTTCCAGCGGTGCCGGATACCAGTATCTGTAGTAAATCAGATGCTCGAAGGTCGCCTGTAAACGAAAACCGACTTCCTCCGGCACGTAGCCTACAGCGCGCGCGGCATGGGGTATTTTTTGCAGATACTCCGCGATGCGCGAAATGCCCCTGAATTCAAAGATTGCCTGCCGTTGCCGCTTCGCATCGCGCACGCTGAGGCTGAAATCCAGATCCAGCGCACGCGTACCGGTCGCCCAGCTCGCACTGACGAAGCCGTATGCCACGTGAAACAGGATGAACACCGGCAGCACCACCGCCAGGAGGACACGTAATGATCTTTCCCGCACCTGTCGCATCGCAAGGTATGCGCTTAGCAAAATGGCTAGCGCAACCGGCAATACGAAATACTCGCCATCCGAGCCGCGTGTCGGTGTGCTGAAGGTCGTCAGCAATACAAAGCCCACGACTGGCACGGACCACCAGATCCATGGAACGTCGTTTGGCAGCGTATTGCGTTGAGTCCAATGCGCAACGAGTGCGATCGCGAGCAGATACAGCCAGACATTGCCAATCCAGCTGATGACCATGTGGGTGAGCGTCTGGGGTCGGAACAGTTGATCAAACAGGACCATTGGCACACTGCGCCAATCAAGGGGCGGGCCAGCCGTCAACAAACCAACGGGTGGCTTGAGGGTGAAACCAAGCTTCGCGAGCAACTCAACAACCTGCTGGGGCCCAACCAGGAGCGTCCCCGTCATCGCAAAAGTACGATAGGTGACCAACGCAATGACGACGACGCTCGCCGCGAGCATGAAAACCGCGAAACGCATTTCGGACTTCTGCACAGCAGCGCGCGGTCGTTTGCGCCATACCCAAGTGGATACGCTTGCGAGGAGCAATGCGACGACATAGGGCGGCGCGGTCAGCTTGCTTGCGCAAGCGAGCCCGCATAGCAGAACGGTCCAGCAACCATCGCCGAGGTGCCCATCACGCGCGAAGCGGACGGCGGTAATGCAGGCAAGCAACAAGAGCCACGCAGAGAACAAATCAGGCTTGGGGAGCAATGCTGAATTTGCTATCGCCGGAACAGTGATGCACAGGGCCGTGAGCAACAGGCGTTCACCCGTCCTGATGCGAAAATCATTGAGCAATTCCGCGCACGTCAGCGCAAATGCAGCCAGGATAAGGATGGAGACACCGACGATCACGCTGGTGTCGCCAAGTGCGCTGACCGGAATCAACAGCAATTCATACAGCTTCGGGTAGTAATGGACCGGCGCGACGAGACCCAGCGAGGAAAATACGGAGCCCGCGGCGACGAGTACGTATTCGCCACGAAGGCCGTACCAGAGCGCGTCGTACCCTGAAACGACATTGGTTCGTGCCACAAGGCACAACAGCCACGCAACAATGATCACTACCCCTGATCGCTGCTGGCGGGTGAGTTTGCAGCTGCTCGTCCAGACAAAGGCGGACAAAGGCGGGTGTCGTGCGACAAGCACCGGCAAGGCGAGCGCGATCGTGTACCAGCGCAGCGCGTGCACCGAACCGATGCCAAAGGCAGAGAGCAGCCAAGCTCCCGAACTCCACAACACGATGCCGGCGACGAGCAATTTCAGGTATTCGAAAGCGGTGTGCGCGGGCGGCAGGCCGAACCATCGCGCCACCAAGCCGCCGATGCCAACCAGCAGTTCAAAATAGAGCAAATCGACGATGATCGGCAAATCAACGTAGTGGCGACGCAGATACAGCTCAGCCAGGCCAAGCAACAGGAACAGCCGCAAGCGCTGGCTGTCGACCCACCACGAAACGGCGACCATTGCCCCAGCGAGGAGCAGAACCTCAACGCCGCCTTGCCACGTCCCAGGTTGCGAGATGTGCCACGAAAATGGCCCTTCGGTCAGCAGTCCCCATATTGGATAGCCTATGCAAACCGCGGCGCCGAACACGATCGAAATCGCAATCAGGAAAATGCGCACATGCCAATTTTCGATCGTCGAACGATGCATGCAATTCTCATCGAGTTCGCTGGATTGGTCGGGTCAATCTTGTCGACCCGTTTCGCTGGTGGAGTTTGAACCCGGGCGGCAGTACCGTATCCGCACCTGACCAATCGCGGACTTTAGCATGATGAAAAATGCCCTCGACGATCAGCGTGATTCACGCTTTCAATCTTTCGCGGCGGCATACGAGGATGTGCAGGCGCGCGTTCGCGCGAGTGCGGCCGGGCAGGATGCCGCGTTGAGTCTGCTTGCCGTAAGCAAGACCCAGCCTGCCGCCGCGATCCGCCAGTTGGCCCACCAGGGTCAACGCGCATTCGGAGAAAACTATGTGCAGGAAGCCCTGGGCAAGCAGCCCGATCTCGCCGATCTCGATCTCGAATGGCATCTGATCGGCCCGCTGCAGTCGAACAAATGCCGCGACGTCGCCGAGCATTTCGACTGGTTGCAAAGCCTGGATCGCGCCAAGTTGATCGAGCCGCTGGCGCGCTATCGACCGCACGACCAGGCACCGCTGAACGTGCTGATCCAGGTCAATATTGACGACGAATCCAGCAAGTCCGGCTGCGCGCCGACCGCTGTGCCCGACCTCGCCGACCGCGTCGTCGCGACGCCGTCCTTGCGCCTGCGCGGCCTGATGGCAATACCGGCGCCGGCACCCGATCTCGTCGGGCGCCGTGATGCGTTCCGTCGCATGCGCGTCTTGTTCGATGAACTGCGCGCGAGACACGCCGGTATCGATACCCTGTCGATGGGCATGTCCGACGACTTCGAGCTGGCGATCGGCGAAGGCGCGACGATGGTCCGTGTCGGCAGCCTGCTGTTCGGTCGACGAGCAGCGCACGCGACTCCGAATTCACCGCCCTGAGAGGTCCGCTGCGGGTTACTATTCCGCGCCAGAGATCGTCCTGAACTGCCGCCCCGGAGAACCGATGTCGTCTCCTGCTTCGCCCCGCCCTTCCGCGTCCCGCATCGCCTTCGTTGGCGGCGGCAACATGGCGCGCAGCCTCATCGGCGCCTTGATCCGTGCCGGTACACGCGCCGACGCGATTGCCGTAGCGGAACTCAATGCAGACCTTCGCGCTGCGCTTGCGCGCGACTTCGATGTCCCGACGCACGAACATGCTTGCGACGCCGCGCGCGGCGCCGACGTCTTGCTATTGGCGGTCAAGCCGCAAGTGCTGAAGTCCGTGTGCGAGGACATAGCCGACGTCGTCGCCGATGCGCGACCGCTGGTGATTTCAATCGCGGCCGGCATCCGCATCGAACAACTGCGCGACTGGCTCGGCAACGAACTTCCCATCGTGCGCAGCATGCCGAACACGCCCGCCCTGATCGGTGCCGGCGCGACCGGATTGTTTGCGAATGATGCCGCCAGTGCCGAGCAACGTCGGCAGGCCGAGGCGATCCTTGGCAGCGCCGGCAGCACGGTCTGGATCGACCATGAAGACCAGATGGACACGGTCACCGCGCTGTCAGGATCCGGGCCGGCGTACTTCTTCCTGCTGGTCGAGGCACTCGAAGATGCCGCGGTCGCGCAAGGACTGCCGCGTGCAACTGCGCGCGCGCTGGCCACGCAGACCTGCCTCGGTGCTGGACGCATGCTGGTCGAGGATGGCGAGCCGCCGACGGTCTTGCGCGAGCGCGTGACGTCGCCTGGAGGCACGACCGCCGCGGCGCTGGATGCGTTCGCGAGCGGCGGTCTGCGCGACCTCGTCGCAAGCGCGATTGACGCAGCAACCCGACGCGGGCGCGAATTGTCCGAAAAGTATTCCTGACCTTCCTGTGGGAGCAACTATCTGTGGGAGCGGCTTCAGCCGCGATGCTTTTGTCATATGAGGATAGCGGCTGAAGCCACTCCCACAAACACTCATTTGATTTCGCCGCTGCAACCTTACGAGACCAACCAAACACGATGAGTTACTTCGCCAACGCCGGCCAGATCCTGATCAACTTCGCGTTCGGGGCGCTGATCGCTCTGCTCGTGTTGCGCGTGCTGCTGCAGAGCGTGCGCGCGAATTTCTACAATCCGATCTGCCAGTTCCTGTACAAGCTCACCAATCCGGTATTGATGCCACTGCGCAAGGTCATTCCGGCATGGCGCAATCTGGACATCGCCGGCATCCTGCTCGCATGGCTGTTGACGGCGATCAAGCTCGCGCCGCTGTATGCGCTCGCAGGACAAAGCCTTGGAATACTCGGTCTCGGGATCATGGCGCTGGCCGACCTGATCGACTTCGTGCTGATGCTGTATCTGGGCGTGATGCTGGTCTACGTGTTGCTCTCGTTCATCAGCGTGGAACGCTCCAATCCGATCGTGCCCCTGGTGCACCAGTTGATCGAACCCATTCTGCGCCCAGTTCGCAAGCGCCTGCCGACACTGGGTGGGATCGACTTTTCACCGATGCTGGTATGGCTGGTGATCCTGCTTGCACGCGTGCTGATCGTCGGACCGATCCTCGACTTCGGATTGCGGCTCGCGCAAGCGGCGTAGCGATATCCGAGGGAGCAAATGCTTCTCGGAGCAAATCTCTGGGGAGCAACTGTCTGTGGGAGCAATTGTCTGTGGGAGCAATTGTCTGTGGGAGCGGCTTCAGCCGCGATGCTCTTCCACATGCGTCACACACCATCCCCACCCAACCCTCCCCTTGAAGGGGAGGGCTTGAGCTCGATGCTTTGTCGTCCTCACTTTGAAGCGGGCCGGAGCACGCTGCTTTGAAATCCTCCCCTTCAAGGGGAGGATTTAGGTGGGAATGGCGCTTTCGACATGCAGCCTGGCAGCTTCAGCCGCCGCCGCGAAATCAGGGCTTGCGCGCCGCCCATGCCGCAATCACACGATGCATTGCATCGAGCCCATCAAACAATGCAGCCGGCCCCGGCTGCAGGATGATCGGCGACTTGATCTCGTGCAATTCGCCATCGCGCACGGCGGGAATTGCGTCCCATCCCGCGCGTGCCGCCACACGTTCCGGGCGGAATTTCTTGCCACACCAGGAGCCGAAAATGATGTCCGGCGCCTGCCGCACGACCTCGCCCTGATCAGCCAGGATGCGGTGCTTCGCGAGCGACTCCGCTGCCTGCGCCGGAAACACATCATCACCGCCGGCAATGCGCATCAGTTCAGCCACCCAGCGGATGCCGGTGATCAGCGGCTCGTCCCACTCCTCGAAATACACGCGTGGGCGTCGCGGCAATGCGGCGGCGGCCTGCTCGACCTGCGCCAGGTGCGCCTCCGCCCGCAGCGCATACGCCTCCGCGCGTTCGTGCGCGCCGACCAGCGCGCCCAGCCGGCGGATGTAGTCGAGAATGCCCGCGACGCTGCGATGGTTGCTGATCCATACCTCGACACCGGCCTTGATCAGGTCACGCGCGATGTCGGCCTGGATATCGGAAAACCCAACGACGAAATCCGGATCGAGTTTGAGGATCTCGTCGATTTTCGCGCTCGTGAATGCGGACACCTTCGGCTTTTCCTTGCGCGCACGCGTGGGCCGCACGGTGAAGCCGGAAATGCCGACGATGCGATCCTGTTCGCCGAGCGCATACAGCACTTCGGTCGGTTCCTCGGTCAGGCAGACAATGCGTTGGGGGCCATGCATAGGTGGTGAGATCAGAGATGCGAAGCGGAGCCGACTGTTGCTTCAGTGCCGCGAAAGCGGGAATGACGACCGTAAACTGCTTTCAACGTCGCACTAAGGGAACAGCATTCCCTTTGTCCAGCGCATCCCGTCGCTCGCGTAGCACACGCGTTCATGCAGGCGGAAGCTCGCCCCATACCAGAGCTCTACGCGGTCGGGCACGACGAGATAGCCGCCCCAATGCGGCGGTCGCGGTACCGGGACATCAGCGAACCGTTGTTCGATCCGCTCGATGCGTGCTTCGAACTCTTCGCGACTTGCGAGCGGTTGCGATTGGGCCGACGCCCAGGCGCCAATCTGGCTGCCGCGCGGACGCGTGGTGAAATAGGTGTCCGATTCCTCTGCCGACAAACGCTCGACGGCGCCTTCGACGCGCACCTGGACGCCGTCGCGCAAGGTCTTCCAATGGAAGCACAGCGCAGCCTGCGGATGCGCGGCAAGCTGAAGGCCCTTTGCACTTTCGTAGTTGGTGAAGAAACGGAAACCGCGCGCGTCCACGCCCTTGAGCAACACGACACGCGCAGACAGGCGACCGTCTTGCGCTGTCGCCAGGGTCATCGCCGTCGGCTCAGGATCGCCAGCGGCACGCGCTTCGTCGAGCAAGCTGAGAAACGTTGCGAGTGCCTGCTGATACAGTGCATCGGGTTCAGTGCGAGAGGGTGCGTTTGTCATGGCGGGCGATGCTAGCACGCGGTTCGGCTACGCTGACGCGATCATCGATACGGTGCTTGAAGCTGCCATCGCCGGGTTGGGTACGCGATCGTCTGCAGCGAAGTCGCCATGGCTGGTCGGTCTGTCGGGTCTGCAGGGCAGCGGCACGAGCACGCTTGCGCAACAGTTGGTCGCCCACGCGGATGCACACGGAATCCGCACGCAAATCCTATCGCTAGATGATTTCTATCTGGGCCGTCGCGCGCGTACGCGCCTGGCGCGCTCCATCCATCCCCTGCTCGCGACACGCGGCGTGCCCGGCACGCACGACATCGACCTGCTCTTGCGCAGCTTGCGTGACCTCGCCCACGCGAGCGAACTCACCCCCGCTGCGCTACCGCGTTTCGACAAGGGTCGCGACACGCGCTTGCAACCTTCGCGCTGGCGCCGGGTGACGGAGCGTCCGCATCTGATCGTGCTGGAAGGCTGGTGCGTCGGCGCACCACCGCAGTCGGCAGATGCGCTTGCTCGCCCGCTCAATGCACTGGAGCGCAACGAGGATCGCGATGGCCGCTGGCGCAGCTGGATCAATGCACGGCTGGCGGACACGTACGTGAATCTGTGGAAAAAAATCGACGCCTTGATCGTGCTGCAGGCACCCAACTTCGCGCGCGCCTCGCATTGGCGCGACGAGCAGGAGCGTGTGCTGCGTCGGTGCAACGCGCCACGCGCACTGGACTCGGCGAGCCTCGCGCGTTTCATGCTGCACTACGAACGACTCAGCCGGCACGCGCTGCGCGAATTGCCAGCGAGGGCGGATCTGCGTTTGGAGCTGCGACCGGATCGCAGCGTGCGACGATTCGTGCACACCCGATGTCATGACGGCGCAGTTCAGCGAACCGGTTCGGCGACGACCGCCGCGCGGTAGGCCGGGACTTGGCGGGTTCGAGAGGGTGACGGGCGCCCGTCGAAGGTACCTCGAGACTGCGTAGTCATGCTCCTTGCGCAGCACGCTGCATCACGCCGACGAACTGCTCGATATTGAGGGGCTTGGTCAGATAGAAGTCCGCACCGGCGCGCAAGGACGCGTCACGTGCATCGCCCGTCGACGTCGCCGACAACGTCACGATGCGTCCGCGATAGCCGCGCGAACGCAGCTTGAATACCGCTGCATTGCCGGACAGGTTCGGCATTTCGACATCGATCAGCAGCACATCCGGCGCGCGCTCCATCGCCTGCTCGATCGCCGCCTGCGCGTTGTCGGCCACGTCCACACTGCAACCAAGATCGGTGAGCAAGGCTTCGAGCAAGTGCGCGATGTCCGGGTCGTCATCGACGACGAGTACGTGCGTGTCCTGCATGCGTGGCGGCGTGGCCGCGCGCGCGCCGGCGATGCTCGTGCTGTCACGCGCAAGCGGCGGCAGTTCCACGCGGAAGCGGCTGCCGCGCGCCGGCTCCGATTCGAGCGTGAGCTTTCCGTGCATCTGCGCGATCAGCCGACGCACGATGCTCAGACCAAGTCCGGCGCCCTTGCGACCGGACTGAGCGCCGTCATTGAACGGCTTGAATACGCGTTCGCGAAACTCCGGCGAGATGCCGATGCCGCTATCTTCGATATCGAGCCGCAGCAGGCCGTCACGCCAGCTGATGTCAAACGCGACGTAACCTTGCGTGGTGTAGCGCACCGCGTTCGAGAGCAGGTTGATCGCAACCTGGCGTAGGCGCACTTCATCGAACATCGGCGCCGACGCGTCGGCCACAACAAGGTTCGCACGGAATTCGAGACGTTTGTCCTCGGCCAGCGGACGCACCATCGTCTCGATGTCGAACAGCAACGCGCCCAGATCGACTTCGACCGGATTGAGCAGCGCAGCGCCGGTTTCGCCGCGGCCGTATTCGAGCAGGTTCTCGGCCAGCGTGAACAGGTAGGTTGCATTGCGGCGTATCGCGTGCAGCGCCTGGGTCGAATGCTCGGTCTGATCGAACCAGCGTTCGATCAGGTGCAGGTAACCGAAGATCGAGGTGAGCGGCGTGCGGAATTCGTGGCTCAGCGTCGCGATCAACGCATTCTTCAGCGCATTCGCTTCTTCCAGACTCGCGCGCTGGCGTTCCAGTTCGCTGCGGATTTCCTTGAGCCGGCCGATCGCCTTCGACTTCTCGTGGCCCGCCATGGCCGCTTCGTGGCCGAGCTGCTGCTGTACGCGCTGGCGCGAGCGCTCGTCCTCGGCATCAAGCAGAAGGACATGAAAACCGTCGCCTTCGACAATCAGATGCACGTGCGCGCTGCGTCCGTTCCCGAGTTCGACGAACGGAATGTCGTGGTTGTCGTCGAGCGGCAGGCCGATGAAGAGGTCCTCGATGTCGCGCAGGCTGCTCGCGGTCTCGGCGATGTCGATTCCGTAGAATGCCGCGTCGCCTTGCGCATCGCGCAGGTGCCAGCCGGCATCGAAGCTGAGCAGCAGCGGATGCGCGCGCTGCACCAGCACGGCATGCAGGTAGCTCTCGACCGCTGGCGGCAGCCTCGCTTCGCTGTTCACGTCATCAGCCTCGTCGCGATATCCGCGAAGGCGGCTTCAACGCCGTCACCGGACAGTGCGCTGGTCTCGAATACGGGCAGGCTGCGGCGCAGTTCGGCCAGCGTGGTCGGCGCTACTTCCCAGCGTTCGACCAGGTCGATCTTGTTGACCAGCAAGCTGACGGCTGCATTGGGCAACACGCTGCGCGATTGCATGAGCAGGTTCAAGGCGGAACTGAGGCTCGCCTCGCGCGTGCCGTCGGCGACAAGCAACAATGCGGACGCGCCGCGCAGGTAGTGCGCGCCGAGCGCGTCGAGCGCACTGCGCCCGGCGATGTCCCACACCACCAGCTTGAGCGGTTCGCGACCGGGCAGCGCCACTTCCTTGCTGTCGACCTTGACGCCGATCGTGGTCAGGTATTTCTGCGAAAACGTGCTGCGTACGAAACGCGCGACGAGGCTGGTCTTGCCGACACCGAAGTCGCCGAGCATGCACACCTTGTACGCCTGCGCCGTCACTGCGGCACCCTGATACTGGCACGCAGGTAAGCACCGCGCTCATTCGACGCAATCACTTCCGACGCCGGCAGGTCGCTCGCCTGCACGTCGGCAATGCCGCGCGCGGCGAGCGCATCGGCCAGCCAATGCGCACGTGCGGCGCGCAGGCGATCGTTTGTTTCGGCGCTGCCACCGTTGTCGTTCGTGCCAATGCCGACAAGGACGAGCTCAACCCGGGCGACCTTCGCGAGGCCGACTGCACGGTGCACGTCCCGTGCAATCCGCGAGAGCATGGCCTCGGCTTCCGGGCTCACTTGCGTTCCGACCGCGAACGCCACGCGCAGCGCCGGTAGCGCTGGCAGGAGTCGATCAAGCTCCGCGCGTGCAACGGCGACGGCATCGACCTCAGGTGCGACCGCGAACGCGACACTGCCGACGCCGGCGACCCAGCCCGCGCGTTCCTGCGCGTGCGCGATCCACGCGTCGGATGCCTTGCCCTCGAGAGTGAGCACACCGCCCTTCACCGCGAGTTGCACGCCCGGCGGCGGTGCCAGCAGGCGCGCGGCGCGGCGCGCGACGATCGCATCGCTGCTCGACAGATAGCCGTTGAGATCCAGCGTCGGCTTTGTCGTGCCGAGGTCCGCGCTCGCGAAAACACTGTCCAGTGGTTGTGCGTCGGGATCGAGCAAGCCGTGCACGTCGAGCGAACGCCAGGGTTTCGAATCGAGACCGGTAAGGACGAACCCTGGATGCGCAATCAATTGCGCATGCACCACTTCGATGCGCGAATTCCAGCGCTGGCGACTGACAACGAACCAGCCGATTGCCAACAGCGCAAGCGAAAGCACAAGCACCAGCGGCAGGCGCGAGGGTGGTTTCGGCGGCGGTTGGTTTTGCACACTGACCGTACGCAGCAGCGACGCGGGTTCGAGCAGCTCGTGCCAGGTTTCGATGTTGGCGGGCGAGCGCAGGTCGGCGTGCCGCGGACTGCCTGCGATGCGCGTGTGGATTTCCTCCAGCCGCTGTTCCAGCAATTCGCGCAGTTCCGCGGGTGGCACGCCACGCATGAAACAGGCGAGATTTGCGCGTGGCCCGGCGATGACCCAGACCAGATGTTCGCCGACGCGAATCGATTCGAGCGTCTGAATTCCGCCCTGCCCGACCGAGTCGCCGACGAAATCGCCGAGCGCCGTGAGCATGCCCGCAATGGCATCGGCATCGAGCGGCGGCAGTTCGGGTGCCGACTCGTGCTGCAGGACGATGCCGGATGCGTGATCGATGAGGAACACATGATCGATCTGATACGAAAGCCGATGCTTCAGTACGACCTGCGCATACGGTACTCCCGCGCGCAAGGCTTCGATGCGCCAGCCGATGCCACGCGGGCTCAGGCTGGACTCGACGGCGCCATTGAGATCAGTAACGAGGTTGCGCAGCGCCTCGGCGATCGCCTTGCGGATCATCGGCCCGATGATCGGAAACAGGGTATCGATGAGGTTTTGCCGATTTCTCTGCACCGCAGCGCCTAGCGCTTGCGCGACAGGTTCGGCGAACGCTTCGGCGACACGGGGATTCAGCCCCTCTGCACGCAGCGCCTGGATCGCAGCTTCGGGCAGGCGTTGCGGCAAGTCGCGCTGGGAATGCTCGAGCGCCGCAATGCGCGCATGCGCCGCATCCAGTTCCCTGCGCTCATTGCCCAACAGGAGCTCGCGCAGGCGCTCGAAATCGGAGGGCGGCATCACCGCAGATTCATCGACAGTCGCGACACCCGCCGACGCGACGGGCTCGCCCAGTGTCTCACTCAGCGGCATCTTGCCAAGATCGGGCGAATTCACGTGGGCGTGCTCCGGGCTGCCTCCGCCTACTTCGGCATCGGCAAGTCGAAGTCACCCTTGAGCCGCAAGGCGAACTCGGTCAGCAGGGCGGCGAGGTCGTCGCGACCGACCTTGTCGGCGCGCAGTTCGGCGCCGGTGCGCGATAGTGCCGATTCAGTGTCGCCGGCACGCGCGCTGGTCGTCGTGTGCAGATCGGCGAGGGCACTGCGCAGACGTTCGTCGCTGGCCGAGAGCTCGTGTCCGAGGCCTTCCAGCGCCTTGTTGATTTCGCCACGCGCCGTGCGTGCCGCCTGCTGCAGCCGCGATTCCAGATCGTCGACTGCGCTGTTGCGATCCTGCATTTCCTGGCGCACGAGTTTGTTGAGTTTTTCGAGCTGGTCGTCGATGCGCTTGTCAATCTGCGCGAGGCGCTTTTCCTGCGTGTCGCGCAAGCGCGCGAGATCGGCTTCGAGGCGCTGGTTGAGCTCCTGGAAGCGGCGCTCGTAGTCGCGCATCTGACCACCGAACAGGATGTCGCGGATCTGGTCGACATTGCGGTCGGCACCGCCGTCGGCGGCGGGCTTCTTCGGGTCTGCCATGGACTTGCTCCTGGTCTTCTTGCGCAATGGCGCGGCACGGCGCTCGGTGTTAGGAACGCGTTTGCGCGGGTCTGCTTTCTTCTTGCGTGAGAGTGATTTCGCTGCGGTCGCCACTTGCGGTCCCCTGATCAGAGCGTCCCAGGCGTCTTTCGGCCCGGGTCAGCCGATTCTGCACCTTTCATGGTGCATGCACGCATGGACGCTGGCGGAATTCGAACGACAACGTTGCTAAATGCGTTCCAGCCGGTAGCCATGCTGGTAGATCGCGGCCAGGCGCCAGCCCTGCTCACCATTGAGTTCGAGCTTCTTGCGCAGGCGGCTGACGTGCGTGTCGACCGTGCGCGTCGACACCGCCGCGCTGAGATTCCAGACGTTTTGAAGCAGCGCATCACGGCTAATGATGCGGCCATGACGGCGGAACAGGAAACTGGCCAAATCGAATTCGCGCTGGGTCAGCTCGACTTCCTGGCCGTTGATGCTGATGCGCCGCCGTTCCGTATCGACCGAATACGGCGCCAGTTCGATGGTCTCGCCACCGTCACTCTCGCTGCCGTGCCGACGCAGCAGTGCCTGCACGCGCGCCAGCAATTCGCGCCGCTTGGGCGGCTTGATCACGTAGTCGTCGGCGCCACTGCTCAGGCCGCGCACCAGGTCATCCTCGGCATCGCGCGCCGTGAGGAAGATGACCGGCAGGCGATTATTGGCCGACGAGCGGATCGTCTCGATCACCTCGATGCCGCTTGCATCGGGCAGCATCCAGTCGAGCAGCAGCAGGTCGATCGCCTCGGAACCCTGACGACGCCGGTACTCGTTCCCATTGCGGAACAGACGCACGGTGTAGCCGCCTTCCTCCAGCCATTGGCCAACCAGCGCCGCCATATCCGGGTCATCTTCCAGCAGACCGACAACCAGACCGGATTTGATCATGAGGACTCGATGGGTAGCGGCGAAGTATGCGAACGCTCCGGCGGGCCGCGTTCAATCGACGATGAAATTGATCCGCATGTTCACGCGCCACTCGGTGACCTTGCCGTCATCGCCGGTCGACACCTTGATGTCGTTGACCCAGGCACCCTTGATGTTCTTGACGGTCTGCGAAACCTTCGTGAGACCCGACTGCACGGCGTCTTCGATACCTTTCGGGGACGAACTGCTCAGCTCGATGACCTTGGCGATCGACATGGCGGATGCTCCGTTGGGAATGCGCCGGCACTATAAATCAAATCGCAAAAACCGACACGTCGCGTCGCACGCCGCAAACGATCGAGCCGTCGCGGCGGGGCCGTATGGCCGACAAAGGCAGAAAAGCGCAGCTCAGGCAGACGCCGGCCGTGCGTCGCCCTGGGTGTCATACGGCAGGTAACGCAACCAGACCAGAAACACGACCAGGGCATCGAGCACGATCAATGCCTGCCATAGATACAGATGGAACCAGTCGAACCACATGCGGTTCCACTGGCCGAGGTAGAACAGGCTGATGATACGCACCAGGTTGAGCAGCTGGATGGCGACGAAACCCAAGCCGATGCCAACCAGTTTGTGCTTCCACGGCGCGGGGAACGCAAGCATCGCCGAGACCAGGATAATCACTGCCTCCACCCCATTGCAGCCACGCTCGATCGAGATCGCAAAATTGCCGTTCGTGCTCTGCAGGATCTTGCCGTACGCGATCGCATGGGGATCAAACGCACTGACGAGGAAAACGCAAACCTTCGCGATCATTGCCGTAAACGGCAGGATCACGTACAGCTCCACCGGTTGCAGCAGTTCGGCGACGAACAGCACCGCGAGAAGGACCAGGAACAGTGAAAGGAAACGCAACATGGAACGTGAGGATGACCAAGCTGGGGGCTGGGAGGCGAATCGGGAAGTCGCTTTACACTGCCGGCAACTTCGCAGATCGCCGCGAACGCGTTCCCATTCTTGCACAGGGACCCCGCACCACGGCTGCGTTTTTGCCATTTCCGCGTGGTGGCCCTCGGCCCCCGCCCCGGCCTTTGCTAGCATCACACCATGAACCCTGCGCCCAATCTCTTCTTCATCGGCCCGATGGGCGCCGGCAAGACGACTGTCGGGCGCCAGATCGCCGAACTTTTCCGGATGCCGTTCTTTGACCTCGACCATGAAATCGAACTTCACACCGGCGCCAGCGTCAGCCTGGTATTCGAACTCGAGGGCGAAGCGGGGTTCCGCCGACGCGAAGCGGCACTGCTGGCCGAACTGTCTGCGCGAAGTGGGCTGGTGCTCGCCACGGGTGGCGGCGCGGTGCTCGACCCCGACAATCGACGCAGCCTGCGTGAGCGCGGCTTCGTGATCTGGCTCGACGCCGCCATCGACGCGCAGCTCTCGCGCCTCGAACGAGACCGCCAGCGGCCGCTGCTGCATGCGCCGGACCGACGCGCGCGCCTCGAACAACTCGCGCTCGATCGCAATCCCCTGTATGCGGAAATCGCCGATCTGCACATGCGCTCGTGCGGGGTCGGCAACAGCACCCATGTCGCCCATGACCTGCTCGACTTGCTCGAAGCACGCTGGCGGCGCGGCAATGCGAACGTCGCCGCATGAGCATGACCACGGTTGACGTCGACCTCGGGCAACGCAGCTACCCGATCTGGATAGGCGCTGGCTTGCTTGACGATGCCGATCGCTGGCGCGCCGCGATTCGCGGCCGCCATGTGCTCATCGTCACCAACACGACGGTCGCGCCGCTGTATCTCGAACGCGTGCGTACCGGTCTGCAGGGATTCGCGCACGCGAGCCTGGTCCTGCCAGACGGCGAAGGACACAAGACGCTCGCCAACAGCGGTGCGGTGTTCGACGCGCTCGCGGTGCTCGGCGCCACACGCAATGCCACCGTCCTCGCGCTCGGCGGCGGGGTGATAGGCGACCTCGCCGGTTTCGCCGCCGCCTGTTGGATGCGCGGTATCGATTTCGTGCAGATGCCGACCACGCTGCTCGCCATGGTCGATTCTTCCGTGGGCGGCAAGACCGGCGTGAACCTGCCCATTGGCAAGAATCTCGTCGGCGCGTTCCATCAGCCGCGCGCGGTCGTCGCCGACACGCAGACGCTGGCGAGCTTGCCCGATCGCGAATACTGTTCCGGCCTTGCCGAGGTGGTGAAATACGGGGCCATCGGCGATCCGGTTTTCTTCGAATGGCTGGAACGAAACGCCGCCGCGCTGACGGCGCGTGACAGTGCGTCACTGGTCGAGGCGATCGCGACCAGTTGCCGACACAAAGCCGGCGTCGTCGCGCGAGACGAACACGAACATGGCGAACGCGCCCTGCTCAATTTTGGCCACACGTTCGGACACGCGCTCGAAACCGCGAGCGGCTATGGCACCCTGCTGCACGGCGAAGCCGTCGCGATCGGCATGGTGCTCGCCGCGCAACTTTCCGCTGATCTCGAGCGCGCGCCGCGCGCGGACGCCGAACGGCTCGCCGAGCTTCTCGCTCGACTCGATCTGCCGGTGACGCTGCCGCGCAGTGATCCCGGCCATCTGCTCGACCTGATGCGCCTGGACAAGAAGAATGTCGGCGACAGCCTGCGCCTGATTCTCTGGCGAGGCATTGGTCACGCCGAGATCGTCGCGGATGTGGATACGCGCGCGATCAGGGCTGTGTTGGGCGAGTAGGCACTGCGCGCATAGATCGAGCCCTCCCCTTCAAGGGGGGGAACCGGATTTCGCGCGGCATGCCGCGCGCCGGTGAACGGCTGCACATGGATGTGCAGACCTGACCTTTGAGGGCGGGATGCGCGGTGTTGCGTGGGGATGGTGCAGATACCGATGGCGATGGCGATCAAACGATCGATTGTTTTTTTTAGTTGCACACCATCCCGCTCCCGGCCGCACCCTTGAAGAAAGATGAGAAGAACGCGTCGCCATCGCCGCAACGGTTGAGCCATTGAGATACTCCATGCATCCTCACCTCGCCAACGATCTGGCCAACCTGCCCGAGTTGCTCAAAGCCGTGCAGGAGCGCGCCATCCGAGTACTCGACACGCTCGACGAACGCGCCGCGGCGCGCGCTCCGACGAGCGCCGTGCCTGCATCGCTGCCCGAAAGTGGCGAAGGTTTGAACGCCGCACTCGCGCAGTTCGAGCAAAGCTGGGCGCCCGGATTTTCTGGCAGCACCGGCCCGCGCTATCTCGGCTTCGTCACCGGCGGCGCAACCCCCGCTTCACTTGCCGGCGACTGGCTCACCAGTACGTTCGACCAGAACCCGACCGCCGGCATCGACTCATCAGCACCAGACCTCGAACGCGAGACGCTGACTTGGTTGCGCGACCTGTTCGGCATCGACAGCGCGCATGAGGGAAGCTTCGTCAGCGGCGCAACGATGTCCAATTTCGTCGGCCTCGCCATCGCACGCGAGTGGCTCGGCGAGCGCCGCGGCATTTCGGTGGCCGATGCAGGTGTTGCAGCACTTGGCCCGGTCCACGTGCTTTCGGGTGCGCCGCATTCAAGCATCTACAAGGCGCTCTCGATGCTCGGCATCGGCCGCAATGCCGTACGAAAAGTCGCTTGCATGCCGGAGCGTGAAGCGATCGACCTGGTCGCGCTCGAACAGACGCTCGCCGCCCTGGATGGCCACGCCGCGATGGTGGTCGCGAATGCGGGGACGGTGAACACGGTTGACTTCGACGACCTTGCCGCGATTGCCGCACTGCGCGACCGCTATCCGTTCTGGCTGCATGTCGACGCGGCGTTTGGCGCATTTGCGGCCTTGTCGGCCCAAACCGCGCCCTTGGTGCACGCGCTGTCTGCCGCCGATTCGATCTGCATCGACCTGCACAAATGGCTCAATGTGCCGTACGACAGCGCCGTGCAGTTTTCGCGTCGTCGCGACTTGCAGGTGCGCGTGTTCCAGAATGCGGCGGCCTATCTTGGCCTGCCCGGTGAACAGCCGGACTTCGTGCATCTGACGCCGGAAAATTCGCGTCGTCTGCGTGCGTTGGCAACCTGGTTCGCACTCTCTGCTTACGGCCGCGACGGCCACCGCGACATTGTCGAGCGTTGCAATGCGCTCGCACACCGCTTTGGCGCTGGCATCGTACGCGCCGCGGATTTCCGCCTGCTCGCCCCCGTGCGCATGAATATCGTCTGCTTCACCCTCGCCGTCGATCCGAGCGAGGCTCGCATGCAGGCGCTGGTGCGCGCAGTACGAGACAGTGGCGAAGCGTTCATTACGCCGACCGTGCATGCGGGCGTTTGGGGTTTGCGTGCCGCATTCAGCAACTGGCGCACGCGCGAAAATGACGCCGACCGCGTCCTCGCCGCAGTGATCGCAGCAGCGCACGCGCTGGACGAGCAGGAAGGTTGAGGCGCGCAGATTCGCCCGCAACGGGAACCTTTCGCCATCGGATCGCTCTCACACTTTCGGCACAAGGCGAGGACCGTGCGAACGCCTACCTTTGCAGCGGGTGGTTGGGTGCGGGTACGTGCACAAGCGTACCGTCACTTGTTTCGATCGCCCCTGATTTCCGCCGTCACCGGCCTCAACAAGGACTCCAATGATCTTCAGGAAATTCGGCCTTGCGCTCGCGCTGGGACTCAGTCTGGCCGGGACCGCCTCTGCCGGCAACCTGTATGAAAATTTCGATCGCGTGCTGCCCGCAGAATTCCGCGCCATGCTGCTCAAGGCCAAGCACGCCTATGAAACCAAGCAGTACGACGAAGCATTCACCGCTTTCCAGCGCACTGCATGCGCCGGCGACAAGGAGAGTCAATCGGCACTCGGTCGCATGTACCTGATGGGCCAGGGCGTGGCGCGCGACGACCTGACAGGCTACGCGTGGCTCAAGGTCGCGGCCGAAGTCCGCATGCGCGGCTACCAAGGCATCATCGACAAGATGGACAAGGCGATGACGCCGGAGCAGAAGCGTCTTGCCGATGCGGAAGCCGCGAAGGTGATCGAGAACTACAGCCTGCGCGCGACCCGGATGAGCTGCAATCTCACCGCTTCGCAGGGCGGCCACATCATGGACGGCGTCACGTGTGCGCCCCAGGACGATGGCCCGAATCTGTTGCTGAAGCGCTGCGTCGATGCGCTGCCGTCAGTGGGGCACTGAGGACTGCTGCGGAGCTGACTTCCCCTCACCCCAACCCTCTCCCCGGAGGGGAGAGGGAGACAAGCGATACCCTCTCGACAGGGGGAGAGGGAGACAAGGGATACCCTCTCGATGGGGGGAACCAGCAATTCCCTCTCCCCTCAGGGGAGAGGGTCAGAGTGAGGGGGAGTCAGATCTCCCTCAAACCCGATCAGCCGAAAAACTGCTCCAGCATTTTTCGACCCACAGGGATGTGGGAAGTGTTCGCTGGCGTCTGGAACGCCAGCGGACCGGCATTCACGCCATCCCTGGCGCTCAGCCGAAAACTGCTCCTGCGTTTCGACCCACAGGGATGTGGGAAGTGTTCGCTGGCGTCCGGAACGCCAGCGGACCGGCATTCACGCCATCCCTGGCGCTCAGCCGAAAACTGCTCCTGCGTTGTCGGCATTCACGCCGTCCCTGGCGCTCAGCCGAAAACTGCTCCTGCGTTGTCGGCATTCACGCCGTCCCTGGCGCTCAGAACTTGTGGGCCAGGCGGACGAACCAGGCCGCGCCGTTGAGGCCGAACTGCACCGCTTCGTAGCGGAATCCATTGTCGGTTTCGTTGGCATCCTGGCCGGTCGGAAACTTGTCGAGGATGTTCTGGCCGCCGACCGTAAGCTTGGTGTCCTCGCTGAAGCTGTAGGTCACGCTGACATCGGCCGACGTCGCACTGCCGTAGTGCTGGTTCGGCACTGGCGGACCAGAGAACGTACCGAGCGTCATCGGGCCGAAGTAAATGAGCTTCAGATCCGCATCCCAGCTGCCGACCGTATAGTCGAAGCCCACTGTCGCCTTCGAGCGCGGCGCGCCATCCTCGATGAACAAGCGATCACGTTCGCCGAGCAGCGAATCTTCACGACCAATCAGCGACGCCGGCGTGTGCACCTTCTCCACCTTGGTGGTGCCGTGGTTGAACGCAAGGAAGGTCTGCAGGTGACCGCTACCCAGATCCATGCCATGGCTGACAGTGAGGTCGATGCCCTGCGTGCGTGTGTCGACCGAGTTGACGAAGAACTGCGCCTCGCCGACGTTGAGCGCCTGCAGGATTGCGCCGATATCCGGATCGTCGCTCTCGAAGCGACCGCTGAGCACGATGCGGTCGTTGATGTTGATGCGGTAGGCATCCAGCGTCACCGAGGTGTCTTCAAACGGCTTCCAGGTGAAGCCGAGCGTGCCACTCGTTGATTTTTCTTCCTTCAGATCCGGAATACCCGCGGCGCGCGCGAGCGCACCGCCGTTCGGCGCAAGCACGACATCGACCGGCACGCCGCTGACGAAATCGGTGAAGGTCGAGGAGAAGTAGCGCTGTTGCAATGACGGCGCGCGGAATCCGCTGCTGACCGAGCCGCGCAGCAGGAACTGGTCGGTCACGCGGAACGCACCGGCGAGTTTGCCGATCGCGGTCGAACCAAAGTCGCTGTAATGCTCGAAGCGCACGGCCTGATCGGTCATGAAGCGATCCGTCCAGTTCGACTCGACGTCGACATAGCCGGCCCAGCTGCTGCGGCTCTTGTCGGTTGCGTCGCCGGGCTGGAAACCGGGGAAGCCCTGGCTGCCCGCGTTGCCGCCGCCGGGACCGTCGACGTCGTTGTAGGAACCGGGTTCGCCCGCGAAAATCTGGTAGTTCTCGTGGCGGAATTCGCTGCCGAATGCAACGTTGACGCCGTGCAGCCAGTTGTCGAAGAAGCGCGAGAAGTCGAGGTTCGAGGTCGCTTGCGTGAACGAAAAACCACCTGCGTTGAATTCGCTCGGGCTGATGCCGGTGCCGCCGCTGGTCAGATCGAGATTCGCGATCGACGCATTCAGCGTGTGCCGGATCGTGTCAATCAGCTTGTTGTAGCCCAGCGTCTGCGACGCGTCGACGCGCCAGCCATCCCAAGTCCACCACACGCCCGCCGTACCGTGGCGATCCTGCACATACGGATCGATGAACGGCACGAAGCCATCCGGATACATCGCGGCGGAATTGCGCGACGGGATATCGTCCGAACCGATGCCGCCGCGACCGAACGCGGCCGACGAGGCATCGCGGTTCTGGATGCCACCGTCGAAATAGAAATGCGCGCCGTCGCCGAACGGCAGGTCGCCGTTGAGATAGAACGTGCCGTTCTTGACCGCGGTGTCGCCGATCGTGCGCGGATCGCCCGGATCAGACCGGTCGGAACGCCCGCGATCGAGATACTCGCCAGTCAACGCGATGACGCCGTCGTTGCCGGCGGCAAAACCGCAGTAACCAGACGCCAGCCAGTTCTCGCCATCGCCGCGCGAATACTGGCCGTAGCCGACGACGCCTTCGCAGCCCTTGCGGCGCTTCAGTGCGATGTTCATCACGCCGGCGATCGCGTCGGAACCGTACTGCGCAGCGGCGCCATCGCGCAGGATTTCGACATGATCAATCGCCAGCAGCGGGATCGTGTTGAGATCGGTGCCGGTGTTGCCGCGGTTGCGCGCACCAAACAGGTTGACCAGCGCGGTTGAATGCAGGCGCTTGCCGTTGACCAGCACCAGGGTCTGGTCGGAACCCAGTCCGCGCAATGCAGCCGAATCAACCGAGTCGGCATTGTCGGCGCCGGTCTGGCGGCCCGAGGTAAACGACGGCGCCGTGTATTGCAAAGTCTGAGCGAGATCGAATGAAGCACCCTGCTCGGCCGCCTTGGTCATCGGCAGCATGTCGACCGGCACTGGAGTTTCCGTATCCGAGCCGCGGTCGTAGCGACGCGAGCCGAGCACCGTGATGCCTTCAAGCTGCGTCGCCTGGTCGCCGCTCGCGGGCGCGGAATCCTGCGCCACCGCCGTGCCCGCCCCCGCGAATGATCCCGCCATACCCAATATGGCAGCCACCAGCGCTGCTTCCCTCTTCCGCGATGCGGTCATAGCCCCTCCCCGGGTATAGATGTGCCGGCTAGCTTAACGGATACAACACAACGCGACACCAAGGCACCACTTTGTCGACGAGAACGCGATCGCAGAACTCGGCGGGAGATGGGCAAAGTGGTCGGGGCGGCAAACCAGAATCGAAGACCGCTAACGCCCCGTCACAGTGCGACGCTACAATCCCCCGTTCACCATGCGCCTCTTCATGCAAACCCACCCCGCCGGCAGCGACGCGCCGCGCTACTACCAGATCGTCCTGCAGCAGGATCTGCTGGGCGGCTGGACGCTGTTCCGTGAATGGGGTCAGCAAGGCAGCCGCGCGAGCAGCAAGCGCGACATCTACCTGGAGCGCGACGCCGCGCTGAGCGCGTTCGAGCACGCGCGCGACGCGCAACTCAAGCGCGGCTTCCAGGTGATGTTCAGCCAGGGATTCGATGGGCCGGGCACCGGCTAAGTGAATGCGAATTTTCGTCGACGTCATTGCCCGAGCGCGGCAATGACCACGACAGGAGCGCGTGACGGCAAACACGGCGATCCCCAGACCTCCACCTGCCACATTCTTTCTTCACGCATCGCCCACTATGTCCACACCTGCCAACGACCACCGCTTCCTGCGCGCGCTGCGCCGCGAACCTGTCGACATGACGCCGATCTGGATCATGCGTCAGGCCGGCCGCTACCTGCCCGAGTATCGCGCCACGCGTGCACGCGCCGGCAGCTTTCTCGCACTCGCGCAGACCCCCGAACTTGCGTGCGAAGTCACCTTGCAACCGCTGGCGCGCTTCGCACTGGATGCAGCGATCCTGTTTTCCGACATCCTCACGATTCCGGATGCGATGGGTCTGGGCCTGCACTTCGTCGATGGCGAAGGTCCAAAGCTGCGCCATCCGCTGCGCAGCAAGGCCGACATCGAAAAGCTTGGCGTGCCCGATCCGGAAACAGACCTGCGCTACGTGATGGATGCAGTGCGGCTGATCCGTCGCGAACTCAACGACCGCGTGCCGCTGATTGGTTTTTCCGGCAGCCCGTGGACGCTCGCGTGCTACATGATCGAAGGCGAAGGCTCGTCGAATTTCTCGCGCGCCAAAGTGCTCGCGCTCGATGACCCGAAAACCATGCACCACTTGCTCGGCACGCTGGCACAATCGGTCGCGAGCTATCTCGCCGCGCAAGCCGCGGCGGGCGCGCAGGCGCTGATGGTGTTCGACACCTGGGGCGGCCTGCTCGCGCCACCACAGTTCCGCGAATTCTCGCAGCGCTATCTCGCCGAGATCGTTACTCGCGTGAAAGCCGATCCGATCGCAAGCAAGGTGCCGCTCACGCTGTTCTCCAAAGGCGCGAACGGCCACCTCGAAACACTCGCCGACAGCGGCTGCGATGCACTCGGCGTCGACTGGACCATCGACATCGGCGACGCCCGCACACGCGTCGGCCACCGCGTCGCACTGCAAGGCAACCTCGATCCCTCCATCCTCGCCGCATCACCCGACGCCATCCGCAGCGAAGCGCGCAAGGTGCTCGACAGTTTCGGCGCGCACCCTGGCCACGTATTCAATCTGGGGCACGGCATTACGCCGGATATCGAGCCGGAACACGTTGCTGTGCTGGTGGATGCGGTACACGATTTGAGCAGACGCGAAATCTGAATCCGGAGCATCTGCGCAGCACCGGAGCATTCGCGCTGCATGGACCCGGACTGATCGCAGCGCTCCCATCGAGCAACACCCGCGAAGCCACCCGTTACACCAGAATTTTCACGGGTGCGATTCATACACCCGCGACTGCACTGCGTTAGGCGGGAGTCTGCCGATCACTGCAGGCTCGTGTTGTCGGCGAAGTGTCTGATCGTTCGCCGGAAATCTGCTTGACCTCGCCGGTGGCTTGCTGAACGATCACGGGCAACACCCCGGATGTGGGGCCAATTTGTAGTCAGGCATCCCGTGTTCCCCGAAATCAAGTCAACTTCACCGGACGGTCGCTTTCAAATACGTGTGGCGGTTTGGGAAGCAAGAAATTCCCTTTGGGTCGAAAGCCCAGCGATCTACAACGCGATATCTCAAGCGGTCCTTCTGACGTTTCAAAGCGAAATGTGGTCGCTCGACAAAGCGGAATGGAAGACAAGCGAAGTCGTTGACATCACCCTGCGCAAGTACCCCGGGAACCACACACCGATCGAGCTCAAGGCGACCATCGATTGCGAGAAGCAAACCGCCAAACTCAGATCGTGTCCCGCCGTTCCGCTCGCAGAACTTGAGCGCTTACTGGAGAGCAGATTGACATGGAATTAGCCAGTCTCCTGGTCGCCGGTCCGCGCCTACTGCGTCAAGGCAATGAAAGGCAGTTCTGTGTTTACGAAATCGGGGCCAGGTGTTACCGATAGCCCGCATTGAAGGCATCTGACGGTCAATGGAAATTACACCTGACCCGATATGCGTGCCGCTCTGTCCCCTCGAACAGGAACGACGAAGCCGCGGCAACGCGGCTTTTTTGTTGCCCGTCGAGTCCTTCTTCACAACCGCACGCCGCGGACACACCGGCAAACCTTGCTTCATCGCGAAACGCGACGAAGCGATTCTCGCCGTCGCCGGAATTATCTGCACCTTTTGCCGATCAACACTGGATCGTCGAACTTCGGACCTGGCTGTTCGCACTTCGCACTCCAATACCCAGCCTTCGCACCCGACATTCCATGCTCCGCTCTCCATCGACCGAGCACCGAACGCGATCTCCCGAGCCCGACGCCCAATCTTCCACTCCTGGAATCTCGCCGATCGAGCCGCGAGCCCGATGCATTGCGTTCGACAGGCAAATGTTTGAGCCCTGAGAGCGATCGTCCACGTGACGACGGCAAAGCGAGGAGCACGACAAATCGCATGCCTTGATCCAACAGCCACGTCGCGCGCGTCACCCACGACCGGCACACCGGTTGGTGTCGGTCACCGACCGGCGACCGTCGCGCAACGATCGATGCGCATCACTCGCGCACGGGCCGGAGTCTCCCGAAGCGTTCACTCGCCGCAACGGCAAGGCGTAGAAGGGTCGACTTCCCCGCGAGACAGGAAAAACGAACCCAGCACCAATTCCGCGTAGGGCGTGCTCAAGCCCGCCAAATTTCGGGCCAGCTGTGGTCAGGCGCAATACCACTCACGGTCAGAGGTGTTCAGCGCGTGCGATGAATTACACCTGGCCCCGATTTCCCGGCGGCCGCGGAATCGCCGCCTCACTTGCCGCCACCGACGTCGAATGAGAGGATCGTCCCGTCACCATCACAACCTCCTGCAAAGGCTGCGAGATTAGATTGCGGGAATACATCCCACCAGCGACGCAATCCGTTGATTTGTGTAGGAAGTTGCCTACAGACAAGTACCTGGGACCCGGATTAGGTTTCAGGAATACATCTCACTTCGCAATCGAATAGTAGTTATGCCCGCTAGCCATTCGCTCCCACCCGCACCACTCGACGACAGGGGTCAATTGATCCAGGTGGGGGACATCGTTCGTGTGCTTGGCATCCCAAATCACTCCCGCTGGTCTCCTGCTCAAAAGCGGTTCTCTCTTGGCGTCTTTCGCCACATCCGCGGCGCGTGCAAGCGCGTGGCATGCTTTGACCAGTACGGTTTCGTCGAGTTGTTCTTCTTCATCCGCAAGGGCAGAGATCGCGGCATTCATTCGGTCGCGCTAGAGCCTTACTTGCTGAGAGTTCAACGCAAGCGTGCATAACTATGTATTCAAGCCGACCGCGGACAATTTGTCGCATTCATTCACAACCGCCGTGCGCGGCGGCTTAACACGGTGTTAGGCGGCTCGTGAAACTCCTTGCAATCGTGCTGGTGGCACTAATTTCGGGTTGCGCGAGTGTTCAATCCACGAATGGCTGCCCCGGCGATCGGATAGGAGAACTCGACTGTTCGGGTGGTGCTTGCAAGCAGTCTTACGCCGGCGAGGTGTTCTATTTAATCGTCGGCGAGCCGATCAACGCTCAAGAGCTGCTAGCCCTCGTTAAGGTCAACCGCTTCAGTCGCAAGCTTTGGTACGCCTCCAATACTGGTAAATTCAAGCTATACGTGGGTGGCCCAAACAATGGTTACGCTTATGAGTTCACAAAGGGCTCTGCTGGTTGGGCCGCCACTTTCGAGCGGGACGCCTATGCGTGTACAAGCTAGCGCAGTCGCCCCCTAACAATTCGCTCAAGCGGACCGCTGCGAGTCGCCACGGTGTAAACTAAACCTCATCGCGGCAGCGGCCGCTTAGCTCAAGCGTTGAAGCTGTAGAAAAACCCATTTCCCGCCGCTGAAAGATCCGCCGCGCTGGCGGATTTTTCGTTTTGTCGTCGTGAAGGCCTTCGCTCGTTTCTGGTTTGTCGCTGACGCACTAATTT
>JBDSXV010000087.1:0-19089 GCA_039926025.1 Dokdonella sp. | reverse complement strand
TGGAAACGTATTTCCAGCATGGCGTACAGGCTGCGTGCAACGCGGAAGAACTGCCCGGCAACGTTGCGTGTCCGGCGGGCCAGTGGCTTGGGGGCAGCCAGAAGTCCGCACCGCTTGGCGACGAAACCTCTATCTTCAACTCCGAGAGCTGCATGGGCTGCCACTCCTCCGCCGGCCTCTACACCTCGCTCAGCGGCAACCAGAGCGGCCAGCTCACCGGCGATTTCTCCTGGCTGTTCACGCAGAAGGCGCATCTGGCCAAGACGTCGAAGTAGCGACGAACGCGTCCATCCGCCGATCGCGGCGGATGGATGGGGTTCCAGCGCCTGAATTCGAACACGTGGGTCGCCGCCATGCCGCTGTGTTCGCGACGCCATAGATAGAGCGTCTGCCCCGAGATCTTGTACTTGCGCGCCGTCGCGGCAACGCACCCCCGTGATTCCGGGACTATCGCAATCTCGATCACATCGCTGCATTTCGACTTCTTCACAGCCTCCGCCGGGGCTATCCTGAATCCCCTGAGGTGCGAAATCAGGGGCACACTCCACCCTCGTGGAACTGACGCTTCGAGCCGTCCTGTCAACCTTCACCGGCAACCACGGTTCGCCCGATGCGGACGCCGGCTGCCGAGGGACGATCGAGATGTGCCCGAAAACGCTCGTTTAGACAAAGGTCTGTACAGGTCCGACTGCGCCGATGGTTACGCTCAACCCGATCGCCGAGAGTTCCGAGCTTTATGCGGCCGCCTATGCGCAACTGCAAAGTTTGGCGCGGCGCGAGCGCAGACGCGCCGGCAACCCAGGCACGATCAATACGACTGCGCTGGTCCACGAGACCTGGTTTAAGCTCAGATCGAGCCCCGCCGCGTCGGATTTGCCGCAAAAGGATTTTCTTGCGATCGCCGCGCACGCGATGCGCCAGGTGTTGATCGATCACGCGCGTCGTATGGATGCTGACAAGCGTCAACACATCGCAGTCACGCTCGGACATGCCGACGACGTGGCGGCACCTGTGCCGATGTCCGAGATCGCCGAGGCGCTGTGTCAACTGGACAGTACCGACGCCCAGCTCGCCCGCATCGTCGACTTGCATGTGTTCGCCGGCCTCGAGTTCCGCGAAATCGCCGAATCCGAGGGCATTTCCGAACGCAGCGTGTTCCGGCTTTGGCGCAACGCGCGCGTCTTCCTGCTCGATCAGCTCGCGCCATGAGCGCGCAGGATTCCGGATGGCCGCAACTGTTCACCTGGTTTGAGCGCGCAACCGACGCGGAACCGGCGGAGCGCAGGCGCTTGCTCGAAGGACTGCGCAATGAGGATTCTGCGTTACATGCGCGCCTGCTGAAGCTGCTTGCCGTCGATGCCAGCGACAGCGACCTTGTCGCCGATGTTTCGCGTTGGCGTGATCGCGTCTTTTCGGCAAACGATGTCGAACCCATGCCCGCACTCATCGGTCCATGGCGGATCGTGCGCGAGCTGGGAAGCGGCGGCATGGGTCGCGTGTTCCTCGCCGACCGGATTGCGGGCGACTACGAGCAGAAAGTCGCACTGAAAGTCATTCGGGGTGAATTCACCTCGGATGCTGCCGTCGCGCGTTTCCTGACGGAGCGGCGCATCCTCGCGCGTCTGGAGCATCCGGGCATCGCAAGCCTGATCGACGGCGACGTCGACGCGGCAGGGCGTCCATGGTTCGCGATGCAATATGTCCAGGGTTTGTCGCTGCCGGACTATTGCACCCAGCATGGGCTCGGACTCGAAGGGCGCCTGAAGCTGATGATCGCTGTCTGCAACGCGGTCGCCTATGCGCATCGCCAGCTCGTCGTGCATTGCGACCTGAAGCCTTCGAACGTGCTGGTTGATGATTCGGGGCAGCCGCGACTGCTCGATTTCGGCATTTCGCGCCTGATCGATGCGCAGGGCAGCGAAGGCCAGGCCACGCTGACGCAACTGCGTGCGTTGACGCCAGGTTACGCAGCGCCGGAACAACTTGCCGGTCAGCCCGTCAGCGTAGCCACCGATGTCTACGCACTGGGTTCAATGCTCTACGAACTACTGACGGGTGTGCGTCCCTACGCGCAGAGCGATGCAAACGCCGCCACGGTCGCCATCGCGCAGGCGCAGGCGCATGCGCGCGCCGCATCGCGCGCAGCGGGAGCGGGCGCGCCGGTGCCTGCGCGGCGCCTGCGTGGCGATCTCGACCTTGTCGTCGCCACGGCCCTGATGCACGACCCGGCGCAGCGCTATGCAGACGCCCAGGCACTGGCCGAAGACTTGCGCAGCCACGTGGGTGGGTGGCCATTGCGCGCACGCCGCGCCAGTCCCTGGTATCGCGCGCGCAAATTCGTTGGACGCCACCGCGTCGCCGCGCCACTTGGCGCGCTGGCGGTCACGGCATTGTTGCTGGTCACGGCATTCGCCTTGACGCAGACGCACGTCGCACGCGAGCAAGCCTCCCGCGCCGAGGCCGTGCGTCAGTTCCTGGTGGGGGTATTCGATCAGGCCAGTCCGGACGAAAATCAGGGCCGCCCCATCAGCGCGCACCAGCTTCTCAAAAAAAGGCGAACACCAACTCGACCTCACGCCGGACGACCAGGACGGATTGAAATCCGAAATGGCCGGACTGCTCGGCGAACTCTATATCGGCGTCGGCGACTTTCCACGTTCGCTGGCGCTGATCGATCGCGCCACACCGGCGCTTTCGAATGCCAGGGTCCCCGGCGAAGTTCGTGCTCGCATCCTGCTCAGCAAGGCATGGATCGAGAATGAGAATGGCGACTACGAGTCTGGCCTCGCGCACGCGCGCGCGAGCCTTGCGTTGCTCGAAGATGCTTCACGCCACAATCAGGAGACGATTGCAGAAGCGCATCTGACCATCGGCTATGCGCTGGTTGGTACAGGTAACTGGGCTGCGACCGAGCAGTTCGTCGGCCCCGCCCTTGCCGCCGACCGTGCAGCTATCGGCGATCTGCACGATTCCGTCGCGGGTCAGTGGGAGCAACTGGGCGATGCGCTGCGCCAGATGGGTCGCTTCAAGGAAGCCGAGGTCGACTTCAACAATGCCATCGCGATCTACCGACGGCTCTACGGCGAAAACAGCGTCCACATTGCACACGTCATCAGCCCCCTTGCCAGCACGCTTGAAGCCACTGATCTGGGCCGTGCCGAAGAGGCCCGGCGACGCGCTGTCGCGATCGATCTTGCGCGCGTCGGCCCCGACCACCACGACACGCTGGTCACCGAAATCAATCTGCTCGGTACCCTTGAACTTTCCGGGCGCTATGTCGAGATCCTGCCGCAGCGACTCGCATTGATCGAACGCGCCAGGCGAGCAGGTACCCTGCATCCGCGTGACATGGCGACTCAATACACCTCGCTGGGCAAGAACTACCGTGAGCTCGGTCGCTTCAAGGAAGCCGAGCAAGCCCTGCAGCAGTCCCTCGCGCTCACTCGCGAAGATCGCGGGCCCGATAGTGTCGATAGCGCGCCGGCACTTCGGCATCTCGATCTGACCCAGATGCTGCTCGGCCACTATGCCGATGCCGAGGCAACCCTGACCAAGGTAATGGCACTGCGCAAGAATGACCCGCCATCGTCACCTGTGTTGAATCTGCTGCGCTGCGACCTAGGCAATCTGCGTCGCCTGCAGCATCGTCCGCGCGAGGCGGTCGACGTGCTGCAGGCCGCCGACAACGCAATCGCTGCGACGCCCGAAAGTGCCAGCAACGCGTGGCGTATGGACATCCTCGCCGCGCTCAGCCAGGCGCAACTCGATAACGGAAACGCCGCGACCGCCGAGCGCACGGCCGACACGGCCCTCGCCATAGCACGAAGCACGCTGCGTGCGGGTCACTATCAACTCGGCATCCCGCTGTTCGCGCTCGCACGCGCCAAACTCGCCTTGGGAAAATCGAGCGATGCCGAAACCCTGCTGCGTGAGGCGCTCCTGGTGCGCCACTCACTGCACCCCGCCGCCGATCCGCGCGTACTGGAGGTGCAGGTCGGGCTCGTCAACGTGCTCGAAGCACTTCATCGCACGCGCGAGGCAAACGCGCTGCGCGACCAAATCGAGCCACTGTTGCGCCAAGCGACGACACCCTATGCGCACGATTTGCTCGCGCGCCTAGGGATTGCCGTCTGACTAGGCAGGTCGACTTCGATCTCCGCACCGCTTTCAGTCGGGCACCACACCATCCAGACCGTCGCGGAAAATCACATCCGACGTGTTGAGCCGCGAGATCAGCCAATCGTAATTGCCTGGGACATTGTTGATCAGGTATGAGCGCTCGCCAACCAGCACGATGCGACCTTGATTGTCGAGGGCGAGCGCCGTGGTCCATTCACGCTGCTGCGTAAACAGACCACCCTGCCCATCCAGGCTGAGGATCGTAACTCCGTGATCTGTGGTAACGGTCCCGAAGCTCGCATCGCGGCTGAAATCGGTATTGAGGCGGATCACACCGGCATCGGAGGGCTGCCGGTTCGCATCATCGGTGCCGGCGTAGCCGGTCACCAGGATCTTGCCTCCGGCTTCGCGTGCCATGCCGAAGATGCCGTTGTAGATCCCTGGATAGGCACCCGTCTGGAACACCAATTCGCTGCCATGGGCAGTGACATTTCCAGCGCCGTCGATCTCGGCCAAGGCGAACCAGCTGGCCAGACCGGCGGGCAGCGAAAATGTACTGACGAAGTAGGTCTCGCCGCCGACGACGAGTCCACCTCCGGTGCGCGCCACCGCGGCCCGGCAGTAGGTGTCACCCTCGTTGTGCTGGCCGAGAATATCGAAGTTGGTCGCGCCGTCGCCGCTGAATGAAGTGTCCGAAACAAAGCCGCCATCGTTGAGCGAATAGACATAGGCCGCGATGGCGCACTGATGGTGGGCCTGATCACCGTACGGCGCGCTGTTGGCGTTACCGACGAGGTATATCCTGGGCAATCCGGAATTGCTTTCGAAAACCATCGCATTGGCGCGGTCGTCCTTGTCGGCACCCAGATCAAAGAAGGTCGTCAATTCCTGGGTCAGGGTGCCGCTTGCGCTGAATACGGCGAAGTAGAAATCATTGTCGGTGTAAGGCGGATAGAACCCGGAGCCACGCCCGGCAACATAAATCGGGCCGGAGAGATCCACCTTCACAGCGGCGAACGCTGTGTTGTGGTTCGGCACGACATAGTAGCCAGCACCAGCGAAGCTGACGTCGGGGCTTCCATCGGCGTTGAATCGTTCGATCAGTGCACGCTCGCCATGGCTGCTGTCGGCGAGGTTGCCCGCGACCACAATCCTGCCGTCGCCCTGAAGTGCCACGGACGAGAGAAAACAATCGTTCTGGCCGCCGGACGGATTGAAATTCTGCACCACCCGCCCCGCACTCCCGAACCCGCTGTCGATGGACCCGTCCAAGTTGAAGCGCTGGATCACGCAGGCGTTCTGGTCGGTACCCAGGTAGTTGTTCCAGGAGAAACCGGCGACCACGAACTTTCCATCGACCTGCACCGCCACGGCTGCCGCGCTATCGGCATCGGCGTAATTGCCGCCACCGCCAAGATCCACTGCATAGCGGAAGAGCCCGGGGATGCCGGCAAAGGGAGGAACAAGAAGTGGTGAGAGACTTGTGTCCAGGCTGCCGTCGTAGTTGGTCGCAAACGCAGGCATCCCGGCACAGCCGAGGCCAAGCGCCAACACGCCCAGAGCCGACGAGGCCCAAGTCCGAGTATGTTTCCGTGAGTTCATGACGGATCTCCGCGGGAACGAAGGCTCCCATGGTTCATCAATACGCAGGTTGGCGGCGCCAACTGCCAACGGGGTCAGGCTGATTTTTCCGACGACGCAGGCGGCGCGCGCAATCCCGATCCCCCACCACAGGATCGCGCTCAACAACCAGGCCGAGGACGCGCTGCACAAGGCGAACCTGGCGCGGCAGTCCAGCCAGCTCATCGACACGCTATGGCCGACCGATCCGTCGGTCAAACCAACGCCGTGGAGTGCCGGACTGCAGGACGCTATCGAGATCAAGTCGGGAAGAAATCCGTCGCCGGTCTTCCTCACTGGCATCCCGATGGAAACATATTTCCCGCACGGCGTGCAGTCGGCGTGCAACGCGGAAGCGCTGCCGAACAACATCGCGCGTTCGGATGGCCAGTGGCTTGCGCACAATCAGCAGGCCGTGCCGATTCGGTCAGAGACTTCCAACGTCAACACCGGGAAGTGCGTCGGTTGCCACGCCTCCGCAGGTCTCTGAACCTCGCTGAGCAGAAACCCGAGCGGCCAGCTGACCAGCGATTTCATTTGGCTGTTCACGCACAAGGCCGATCTGGCCAGGTCGTCGACGCAGCCGTGACGAATGCGTCTATCCGTCGACCGCGGCGGATCGACGCAGCCCAGAGAAGCATCCGATTCCTGCACTCGCCATTGGGCGGTGAGCGCGCAACGATTCGGCCATCACGTCGCGGAAAAAAGGCCGCGTTCATCGTTGACGCAGGCGTGAGCAGGTTCCTTGGCTGTCGTCGACGTTCTCGCGGGCAGGCGGACCTGCCCGCGAGACGCCTCATGCGCTTACTGCGTTTTCAACGAAACATCATCGATCAGGAATGAGGTCGCTATCTGCGAGCCTTCGGTTCCCTCGAAATACACGCGCACGCTCTGGCCTTTGTAGGCGCTGACATCGAACGTGTGCTGTACGTAGCTGCTTCCCTTGTCGAGATTCGAATAGGTGGCGAGTGTCGCAAGAACGGTGTTGCCGGAATTTCGAAGCTGCGCCTTCAGCGTATCGTAGGCAGCCGTCGTGCTGGTCTCGTCGCTGTCCACGCGGACCCAGAAGCTCAGCGTGGCGATGGTCGCCGTGGCCGGAATCGCCACTGACTGATACGCGCTGTCCGTATGCGCCGATCCGTAACCGTCGAGCCATGCTTTCCATGTGCCGGCGTGTGCCGGATACGTCGAGTCGCTCGTGATGACTCCGCTGGATGCCGTCCAGCTGCCCGTCCCGGACTCGAATCCGCCATTGGTTATGCGCTCGACAGGCGTTCCGCTATTGTTGATGGAGAACGCCACCGCAATCGACGTGGCAGAGTTTCCTGCCGCGTCATACGCCTTGGCAGCGAGGCTGTGGCTTCCATTGGCAAGCGTGGCCGAATCCAACGTTACCGAATACGGCGATGTGGTATCCGTGGCCTTGAGCGCGCCATCGATCGAAAACTCGACCTTGGTGACACCGATATTGTCGGACGCCGTCGACGACAGGGTTATGCTGCCGCTGGTACCGCTTTCGCTCGCACTCACCGTGGGTGGCGTGGTGTCGGGGGTTGCATTGGTCACGTTGAAGCTGACGGCGGTCGATGTCTTGCTGTTGCCGGCGGCGTCATAGGCTTTCGCAGTGAGGCTGTGGCTGCCATTTGCCAGCGTCGCCGAATTCAACGTCACGGAATACGGCGAACCGGCATCGCTTCCTTTCAACACGCCATCGACCGAGAACTCGACCAGGGTCACGCCGACATTGTCCGAAGCAGTCGCCGACAATGTGATCGTGCCGCTGCTGCCGGACTCACCGGCACTGACCGTGGGAGGCGTCGTGTCGCCGGAGGCAGCTTGATTCACCCATACTGGCGCCGACCACAAACGCAGCCCGTTGGCCTGCGTGATCAACGCATAGTAGAAATGACTTCCGTTGGCCGGCGTGAACGTGTAGCTGCCATTGCCTTCCGTGAGCTGCGCCACCGTCCCGTTGCTTCCGGGCACGCCTTCGAAAAACTGCAGGCGCTGTACGGTCTGCCCGTTGGTGCTCGCATAGTTTGCGGTCAGGGTCAGCGCGCCGCTGTTGGCAAACGTCTCGCCCATCACGTGGTTGTTCGCCGTGAGCACGACTTGCCCGGCCTTGTCTTCCGTTGCGAAGGTACGGCGCGCGCGCAGCGCATCGTAGAAATTCGCCGGTGTCAGCGCCGTGCCTGTCGGCATCAGCACGCCCGTTCGATTCGTGAAGCTGAGACCCCAGTTCGCGCAGTGGTTGTCCTGGTCACTCGCCGGCGCGACGTGGTAGCCGCGTTCCAGAAGAATGTTCCAGGCGCCCACATAACTGCTGCGACTGGTCTCGGTTTGCGTCGTGTTGGTCGAGAACGCCGAGCTGTTCAACACCTCGGCCAGCACCATGACGTCATTGCCCGTCGCATCGTACGCGAGCGCAGTGCCGCCGATGACGAACTGCCCGCTGGTCGCCGGATGATTGAACATGCCGATCCAGCCGTGCTGGTTCATGCTCTGGTACAGCGATGCATAGTTGCTCTTGGGCGTGTTCACCTCGCCAATGAGCTGGCCGCTGCTATTGGATTCCCATTCCGCCAAGGCATCGACGTTGAGAATGTTGAGATGGCCGCCGTTGCTGATCACGCCCCACTCCAACCCGTAGAGCGCAAGGAACGACGCATGCGCTGCACGGTAGTTGCTCGCCAGCTGCAAGCCGCTGTGGAAGAGATTGATCGCGGTCGTCGGATTCGCCGACGCGTTGGTGCCGGTCGATCCGTCGAACATGTGATTGTGTTCGGAGGTCAGCAGGAAATCGCCGCCAGCCTGGTTCTGCATCATCGTGTAGGCATCGGTCGGACCGTAGACGCCGGCCTGCGGATTTTCCGCGCCTTTGCAGCTGGCAAGCGGGACGCCACCATCACTGTGATTGGTCTGGCTATGCAGGTTGCCGTAGTAGAGGGTGTAAGGAAGACTGCCGGGTGCCGGAGCCGACTTGGCATGCGGCGCCAGCGCATCGGTCGATGACGCACCCACGCCCAACGGCAGCATCGTCGCCACACGCGCTGGCTCCACCTCGCCGACGATCACGTCGAGGGCTTGTTCCTCGATTTCGTAGGGGAACGAAGCAAACGCGCTGGCGATCCGCTGATCGATCGACGCGCGCGAGTCGCTCGCAACGTCGACCGTCGGCGTTGCGCGCAGCCGCAGCCTGTAGTAGCCATCCGCAAGCTGAGCGCCGGATTCTCCGCGCCCATCCCACACGAGTTCGACGCGCGCGTGTCGTGCCTGCAGCGGCGTGATGCCTTTCCAGCTGCGTACGACCATCCCCTCCTGATTCACGGCATCGAGCAGCCACGCAGCCGACGTTGCGTCGCGCGCAAAAGGATAGGTGAAGTTCAGAGCGATCGGCCAGTGTGCATTCTTGGCGCGATACGATGCTTCGAGCGTGGCATCGAATTCGGCATGATCCGGGTGGGCAAGTTCAGCAGCCGTGACGAGTGAGCACGACAACGCAAAAAGGCCGGCAAATGCCGGCCCGATCCAGGAACGCTTCAGCACGTGGTTTTCTCCCTGATGGCCGCATCATTGCGGCGGATACCCTGTGCGGGGGATTGTCAGGTTTCAATGCGACGGTAAAGCGACCGAAAAACGACAGCTGCTACCCGGACATGCGTGCGCAGGTATTGCAGCCAGGTCGTCACATGGTAAGCGCATCCTTGCGGAGGAACATCGATCCCATTGCGCGCGCCGCTTTGACCGCCGCGATGGATTCCAAAAAACCCGCCTTAGCGCTTGGCTTCCCGCACCGCATTGCGACCCGCTCGTTTCGCCTCGTACAGCGCCGCATCGGCGCGCGCATAGACTTGAGCGAAGTCGGACCCCATCGCACTCGCGCTGACGCCAAAGCTCGCAGTGACGTGAATTCCGCCGGCAAACTCGAATGGCTGATCGGCGATCACGCGACGCATCTCGTTCGCCAACCGTAGCGCTGAATCAATGGAGTAGCGCGACAGCAATACCGTGAATTCCTCGCCTCCCACGCGGCCGATCTGCGCCTCGGTGGGCAACACCGTGCGGATGCGCCGAACAAGCTCGACGATGACCTCATCGCCAACGGGATGTCCGTACTCGTCGTTGATGCGCTTGAACAGGTCGATATCGAGAACCACGAGTGAGAGAGGACTCCTGGCAAGAATCTGCGTGGCCAGTTCGATGATCGCGCCACGATTGAGCTCACCCGTCAGCGCGTCATGCCGCGCCTTGAAGTCCAGTTCTTCGGCGAGATCGCGAAGCTTGACGTTGAGCGAGTTGAGTTCTTTCTCCTGGCGATCACCATGGCGAATCATTCGGCGACTTTCGCGCATCATGCGTTCATAGCGCTGGATCAGATCGCCGAGTGCGCGCCGATACGCGTCTGCGTTTCCAGCAGTCGCGGAATGAATCCGAATCGCCGCCGCGAGTGCAGCTTCTTCGGCTTCAAACAGGTCCGTTTCGGTGTGCACCGTGCGAATCACGGAGCAACGGGAATGTCGTTGAACTGCAGCGATGGATATTCATCGTGAAGTTCCGCGCCGAACTCCTCCATGGTGTCGTCTTCCGCGTCGCGGTGCCAGTTGAGGATCACCACGACACCACGTGTGCACGCGTCCTGGAACGTGCTGAACAGACCGAACAGCATCTTCGTGCTGGAGCTGTTGAAATAGGACAGCGCGACATCGATCGTGACCACCTGATCTTCCGCAAGGGCGGCAAGGTACGTCCGCGTTCGCTCGATCGTCTCCGCGTAAAAGGAAGCGGCGTTCTCCGGGTAGGACTCGCCCTTGAGCGCCAAGCGGTGCTCACTGAATCGAAAGTCGACCTGGGGCGACGCTTCGGCTTCAGGGATGAAAAGATCGTCTGGGAGCGTGCTATTCATGGTCTTAGATCGTCGCTTTGATAAAGAACGTAACGGCATCGGATTGCGCCGAAGGCGCAAATGAAAATTCGAGCGGGCTGCTGGCGTCGCGAGCGAGCGTCAGGAAGCCGAGCCCTCCTCCCTTGCTGCCAACCGGCGCCTCCGCGCGCAACGTCTCTCGATAGGCTCGTTTGATGTCGTCGAGACTCATGGTCTTGAGCGGCTCGACTTTCTGGCGCAGCAGTTCAACCTGATCGGCCGCCACCGAATTGGAACAAAGCAGGAAATAGCGGTCACCGTCCCGACCGATGCACACCGAACCCTGGCGGAGCTGATCGTTGCGCTGCTCCGCAGGACTCAGCGAATCGAGCGAGTAATGGGTGATGTTCTGCGCCATCTCCACAAACGACGAAAAAATCTTCCGCCGCGTCGAGGGTGCCGCATCACTTTTTTCCAGCTGCAGTCGAACCGCCTCCGCCATTGCCGCCGTGATGCTCTGCGAGAAATAGCCGAAATAATAGAAGACGATATTTCGCTGCGTGACGAGCGCGCTGAATTCCTGGTAGTCGTCGTAGGTCATCGAACTCATCCTCAAGGACGAAACGTGATGACGGTAAGATCATCACGGCGTCGGTGGGTGGATTGATAGGAGCGATGTGCATCCAGCAATCCGGTCGCGAACTCCTTCGTCTTCAGATTTCGCAGTGCAAGCATGGCCGCGCGGAAGCGTCGCTTTCCGAATGCGATCTGGCGAGGTCCGCCGATCTGGTCGATCATCCCGTCCGTGGCGATACACAGCGTGCTGCCGACGGGTACCTTCAGGTTCTGGTTCGACCAGGCGTGAAGCATCGGCGTATCGACGTAACCGACACCCATGCGTTCGCCTTCCCGCGTCTCCACCTCCTCTTCTTCTCCGATCATGTATAGCGGCGTTCGAGCGCTCGCGAACGTCAGTTCGCGCGTGGCACGGTCGAACCACAGGGCGATCGCGTCGAGACCATCATCGGATGCGCTGCTGGTATCCGTTCTTCCGAGCTGACCAAGCGAGAGTTTGATGCTGCGATTGAGTTCGGCGAGGAGGCGCGCCGGATCGTGTGGCCCGTGATGCTCCAGCCCTCGGGCCAGCCAGGATGACGAGATCAGCGTCATGAAGGCGCCGGGCACACCGTGCCCCGTGCAGTCCGCGAGCAAAAAGAACCATCCTTCCGGATAGTCTGCGCAGTGATAGAAGTCGCCGCCGACCGTATCGCGCGGCTGCCAAACGATGGTCGCATCAGGCACCGCTTTCTGCAGCGCCTCGTCCGACGGCCACAGCATGGCGCGTTGGATCACGCTCGCGTATTCGATGCTCTGCATCACCTGTCGGTTTTTCGCGGCCTGCAGCTCCGCAACGATGCGCATCAAATCAAGACCGGAACCGACGCCCAGATAGGAGCCGTCTTCGACGATAAGGAAGCCGTCGGTGAGCGCCTTGCCACCCGTCGCGACAACGAGATTGAGGGTTTCCTCGATGCTCGTTGAAGCGTCGACGATCAAGGGCTCCCGATCCATGAAGGCGTCACAACTCCTGCGCTCGTAGAGTTCACGGTGAAACGGCTTGGCCATCTCGGACATGAAGAGATGGCGCTTGATCATGCCGATCGGCCGGCTCTCCAGCACCACCGGAAGGTTGGACAGCTGTTCGTGCTCGTTGAACAGCACGGCGACCGCAGCGTTGGTCGCAACAGCAGGGACCGCAGGCGCCTGCGTTACAAGATCGCGTGCGCGCGGAGATTCGATGCGTCGAGAGAATCTGGCCGTACCGCTGTTTGACGGATTCATTGGGATAGTTCGCGAAGGCGCGTCATGCAGCCTGCGCAGCGCATATGACAATTGTGTGACGGAAACGGTCATATATGTTGGCTGCCACACGGGCTATCGATCGTGATGGGTCGGCCAATGCATGGAGCAGCAGCCAGTGGAAATTGCCCGACGCTTGCCTGTCGATAGGCACGTTGCTGAAAAGCGGTATCTGCAGCACGCGTTCTCAGGCCAGCGCGACATGCGACGTGTGTCATCCAGCGGAAACGTTCGTATCGACCATCGCGATGCGAATCGCCAGACGGGACGATTGCGTCGCATCACTGAAACATTCCCCGTCTACGCTGGCAGACGCTGTCCTCAACTCTCCTTGAAGCAGCGTCGGAGCAAAGTGTTGAAGGTCGCTCCGGGGCAGAGCGGCCTTCTTTTTTTGGCGAAACGGTCCGTCAGTGGTGATCTCCTACCGATGCCGAGAGGCGACCAGGAAGCGCATGCCCTATTCCTATTGGCTGGAGATTCAGCGCCGACGCTTGCCGATGCTGATTCTGATTCTGGAAATGTCCGGCAGTGGACTTGTCGCACATTCGGCGGCGATCACCAGCCCGACCATCGAACACTATGTGGGAACGGCCTCCGACGCGTCCGGCCACGTTTTGTACACGGAGTCGCATTGGATCAGCGAGTTCCAGGGCAGGCGCGAACTGTTTGTTCTTTTTGAATGCCCGGATGGTCGGCCATTCGCCAGGAAACACGTGCGTGCGGCCGGACTCGCGCAAGCACCCTCGTTCGTTCTCGACGATGCACGCACCGGATATCAGGAAGGCGTGCGTGACAGTAGCGGAGGATCGCGCGAGGTCTTCGTCCGCACCGTCGAAGATCAGCCTGAAAAGAGCGCCTCGCTGAAGTCCGTACCTGGCCTCGTCGTGGACGCGGGATTTGACAGCTTCGTGCGGGAGCACTGGGACGCTCTCGCGACGGGAGCCCCGCAGCATCTGGATTTTCTACTCCCGAGTCGACTGCAAAGCTACCCCTTCAACCTCCGTCTTGTCGACGACGAATGGATCGACGGAATACCCGTGCGTCGTTTCCTTCTGCAACTCGACGCATGGTATGCGTTCGCGATTCCACCAATCCGCTTTGCGTACGCAACAGACTCCAGGACCATTCGCGAATACGAGGGCACCTCGAATCTGCGCGACCACAGTGGCAAGCGCTTGAACGTGCGCATCCAATTTCCGGCCCACTCCCGCACGACGATGGTCGACTTGCAGTCGCTGGCGGACGCGAAGGCAGCCCGCCTCGACGGTGTGTGCACGCTTTGACCCGAGCAAGACCGCCCTACCCGCAACTTCAGACGCCGCGCGCCGCGGCGACATGACTCCGGAGCACCGATGAAGATCCTGATGCTGTCAGACGTCTACTTTCCTCGCGTCAACGGCGTGTCGACATCGATCCAGACGTTCTGTCGCGAGCTCACTGCCAGCGGCCACGAAGTCACTGTCGTCGCACCGGACTACGGTATCGACGATGAGCTGCGCGAGTTCGAGGTGATACGCCTCCCCTCCCGACGCATCGCGTTCGACCCAGAGGACCGTTTGATCAAGGCAAGCGCGATGCGCTCACTCGTTCCGAAACTGGCCGAGCGGCATTGGGATGTCATCCACATCCACACGCCATTTCGCGCGCATCAACTGGGTGTGCGTCTGGCGCGATTGACCGGTCGCCCGACCGTGGAAAGCTACCACACGTATTTCGAGCAATACGTTGCGAACTACCTGCCCTGGTTGCCCAGCCGGCTGGGAAGATATGCGGTGCGCGGGTTCTCCCGCCGTCTCTGCAGCCAGGTCGATCACTTGCTGATCCCCTCGCAGCAGATGGCCGATGTGCTCGACGCCTACGGCATCTCGACACCGGCGACGATCGTGCCGACCGGGATTCGCCTCGAAGAATTCCGTGGCGGCGACGGATCACGCTTTCGCCAGGTCCACGGTATCGCGGATGACGCACACGTGCTGCTGACGGTCGGGCGCCTCGCCATCGAGAAGAATGTCGCGTTCCTGCTCGAGGTCATGCGCCTGCTGGTTGCCGATTTCCCGCGACTCCTGTTCGTGATCGCCGGGGAGGGCCCAGACGCAAAGCGCCTCGCCGGCGTGACCGAAGCGCTCGGCCTGGTTGCCAACGTGCTCTTCGTCGGCAACCTCAAACGGCATACCGAGCTGCTCGACTGTTATCGCAGCGCCGATCTTTTCGTGTTCGCGTCCAGTACCGAAACGCAGGGACTCGTGCTGATCGAGGCGATGGCATTGGGCGTGCCTATCGTCTCGACTGCGGTGATGGGCAGCGCCACCGTACTCGCTGACGCACGCAGCGCACGCGTCAGCGAAGAGGACACGCGCACGTTTGCCGATCACGTTGCCGTGTTGCTACGTGCGCCGGACGAGCTACGCAAACTCTCGGCAGCCGGCCCAGAGGATGCTGCTGCGTGGAGCGCGCCGGTTTTGATGCAACGTGTCGACGAGTTGTATGCGCGTTTGTCTTTGGAGGCGGATGGGCGCGAGGCACCTTCGAGCTGAGACGCATTTCCCGCAACGATCATGATCAATCTTCAATCGCGAAAGCTCGATTCGTCAGGGTGAAGAGCATCGCAGCGGCACCGCTTCGACGCTCCCTGCAATGAGAGAGTTCGGAGGGACGGTGTCGCTCGATATCTTCCAATCTGAAGCACCGCGGCCGAGGGCGCGCTCAACCAGGAACAATCACCAAGGCGCAATGGCCAAGGTTTTGCGCCGCGACACAGCGAACACCATCCCCACCTAAATCCTCCCCTTGAAGGGGAGGACTTCAAGGCAATTAGCTTGCCACCTTTGAAAGCGAAGGTTGGGCTGAGATGGTGTCGCTCTCAAGCCCTCCCCTTGAAAGGGAGGGTTGGGTGGGGATGGTGTCGCTCGATGTTTGACACGCGGAAGCATCGCGGCTGCCCCCGCTCCCGCGGAGGACGCACGCCTCTCGCTCGCACTGACACAAGCTGTCACGCCTTACAGGTTGCGGCATCTCCGGTACAAGACTGTACTCGTGAGGCAGGAGGACGCGGGGGACGCGTCGACACCAGGCAGGGGATTTCGTGACTCTCGAGTTCGTCGCCTTACGACGACCGCTACACGACCGCGCCAACGCGCCAGGCAAGCCATCCGCTTGCACAAGGCTACATCTGCGCGTTCCCTCCGCGCCCGCGCGATTCGATCGCCTCCAGCAGCGTTGGCCGAAACAGTCGAACATGCGACGACAATGTCGCCATTCTCGGAAGGAACGCACATGATCAGGTTGCCGAAGGTGTGCGGTAGCGCGCTGCTCGCATTGTTTTTTTCCGTACCGGTTGCAGCCGCGAGCGCAGCATCGCCCGCGCCATCGTCCTGCGCGGCGAAAGCGCAATGCCCGCTGGTGGTCGCGACCGATCCTGCGCGCTGCCTGCAACTTGAAGCGAAGCTCAAGGCACCGGGTGCGTTCGTCGCTGGCGGCCAGATCCGTCTCAACGCGTACGAACCGATCGTCGCCGAATGGATGGACAAGCACTGCTACCGACGCCAACGCGGCGACGCCTATGAGTGGATGCACGACGACACCGCGCGCGACACCGGCCCGTTCTCCACCCGCTTCGAGAACGGCGCGTTCGTGTCCAAGGGGCTGTCGACGCACGTGGTCGCGCGGGTCTGGTACTCGCACGAGATGGCCGAGTGGATGCGCGTCAACCGTCCGGCCAACGAGCGCAGCGCGCCAGAGCATCCGCCGGAGGTTCCCGATGGCGCGATCGTGGTGAAGGAAATGTGGCCCGCGCCGCGAGCGCTATACAACGGCGACTGCTTCGACTGCATGGCGCCGGGAAACAGCGGCGCGGTGTTCTTCATTCGCGATTCCAAGAACTTCGCCACCGGCTGGTTCACCGGATGGTGGGGCAAGGGCGGCGTCATCGACTGGCCGGCCGCAACGAGCAATCCGCTCACCAGCATGGGCGATGGTGGCCAGGGCTTCTGCATGAACTGCCACGGCTCGACGGTGTCGGGCAACACCTTCGTGTCGATCAACAACATTGCGGGGCATCCGGCGACGTTCGAAACCCAGCTGCCACCGATGTCGACATCGAGCACGCTGGCGGTTCCGGACCATCATCGATTGAATGCGATTCCGCCGCCGACGCTCGAACCCGTGGACGCGCCATTGACGAACCCCGACGTCGACTACGTGCACGCATTCGGTGCCGTGGTGGGATCAACGGCTGCATCGGCGCCCGCTGCATCGACCGAGCCCGTTCCCGTCAACATGCCATCGCAGACCTACGACAGCGTGCTCATCCCGGGTCACGGCAAGCTCGATCACTTCATGAGTTCGACCCAATGCGTCGGCTGTCACCAGGCCAACGGCACCGGCTTGCAACTGGACATGCTCGACTTCATCCCCGGTGCGCTCGGCGATCACGGCGACGGCAAGCCGGTGAACATCGCACCGTATTCGCAATGGAGCACGTCGCCGATGGGATTGGCGGGTCGCGATCCGATCTTCTATTCGCAACTGGAAAGCGAGCAGATCCTGCACGCGGATCTCACGCACGCGCCGGCGCAACAAAAAACCGCCGTGCGTGACGTGATCCAGGACACCTGCCTGCAATGCCACGGCAACATGGGCCAGCGCCAGCGCGCGATCGACCAGCACGCGCAGACCGGTTCTTGCGGGCAATTCCTGCGCGACGACGCGAAGGCGGTGCCCTTCCCCAACGACGATGGCTCGTGGCCGCACCTGGCGCAGATGGCGAGCTATGCCGGACTCGCGCGCGACGGCATCTCTTGCAGCAGCTGCCATCAACTGGCGATCAACGACGAGGCCGCGAAGTATGCCAGCGCGCCGTGGAATACCTGCATTCATCAGAAGCAGAAGAGTCTCAACCCGACCTTCAGCGGTTTTGCGGCAACCTTCAGCGGCAGCTTTCCGGTCGGTGCGGCAGACGATCTCAATGGCCCGTTCGAAGATCCGCTGACCAAGCCGATGCAGAATTCGTTGCGCGTGATTCCAAAACACAACGCGGACATCCTCACCTCGGAAGTGTGCGGCTCCTGCCACAGCATCCATCTGCCCGTGCTCGATCACGAGCAACCCGAACCCATGTGCGTGCCGCAGACCAATCCGCCCGATCCATTCCGCTGCTTCCCGAAACGTTACGAGCAGACCACGTACCCCGAATGGGTCTTCAGCGATTTCCGCTCCGGCACCCTGGGTTCGACGAAGCTGCCGCTGGGTCCCGGCAAGACGCCGCAAACCTGCCAGCAATGCCATATGCCGAGCCTCGATTCCGCGGGCAAACCATTCCGCAGCAAGATCGCCTCGATCGAGGAATACAGCAACTATCCGCAGACGGACTATCGACTGCCCCCCAAGGACATCGACCTGCCGCAGCGTGATCACTACGCGCAGCACCAGCTGGTCGGCTTGAATATCTTCCTCATCGAGATGGCGCAGCAGTTCCCGAGCATCCTCGGCATCCGTTCGCAGGACCCGGGCCTCGGCGGCATCAACGTCGCGCCGTTGCAGGTCACGCAGAATGCGATGCAGGAACAGGCGACCAAGCACACCGCCGAACTGCGCGTCACGCCGCACTGGGATGCAAGCCACAGCGAACTGAGCGCCGACGTCAGCGTCGACAACTGGGCCGGTCACAAATTTCCATCCGGCGTGAGCTTCCGTCGCGCCTTCATCGAGTTCAAGGTCGAGGATGCGAGCGGCAACGTGGTGTGGGCTTCCGGCCGCAGCAACGACGAAGGCGTGATCGTGGATCAAAATGATCGCCCCGTCGACGGCGAGTTCTGGTGGCAGCAGGATTGCAGCGCGCGCCTGCCCAATGCCTGGCAGCCGCACTTCGAGACGATCACCGAACAGAACCAGGCGCAGATCTATCAGGAACTCATCGTCAACGCGAAAGGCGAATTGACCACGAGCTTCCTCGGCATCAATGGCCATCCAAAAGACAATCGCTTGCAACCGCATGGATTCCTGCCGGAAGGGGATCGTGTCGCAATCGCCGCCGCGCTTGGCGATCGCACGCCACTGCATTCATCGCAACCGTTCCCAATGGACGAGAACCTTGGCGAAGCCGTGGGACCGCACGGCGAAGCCGCGAAGGATCCGGATTATCAGAACGGGTCGGGCGTCGATCATCTCGTCTACACGGTGCGCGGACTCAAACAGCAGCCTGCGACCGTCAGCGCCACGCTCTACTACCAATCGATCCCGCCGTTCTATCAACAGGACCGCTACTGCACGGCGACGAAGGCGAACGGCACGCCGATCGAAGACACGCAACGCCTGCACTACCTCGCCGAGCACCTGGATCTTGCAGGCGAACCCGAACAGGGCTGGCGCCTGCCCGTCGCGCAGGCGAGCAAGGTGGCGGTGGTGAAGCAGGAGGCGCGCGCGCAGTAGTTGGCGAGTGCGAATGCTGGAATTGCTTCCTGTGGAAGCATCTGTCCGTAGGAGCAGCTGTCTGTGGGAACAACTGTCTGTGGGAGCAGCTGTCTGTGGGAGCAGCTGTCTGTGGGAGCGGCTGTCTGTGGGAGCGGCTGTCTGTGGGAGCGGCTGTCTGTGGGAGCGGCTTCAGCCGCGATGCTTTCCTCGCAAAAAGCATC